>JAJYIL010000052.1 GCA_021790055.1 Bacteroidota bacterium | reverse complement strand
TGTTCTGGTTTCCGATATTCATCTTTCACCGATGGATAATGAAAAGTTCCTTTCAAAGATAGTCGATAAGATAAACTCACTTAATCCGGAAATAGTTTTTATAGCGGGGGATCTTTTTGACGACAAGGCAGAAATTCTTACAAAGCGGGGCATCGGTCCTGCGCTGCTTAAACTTAAGCCTAAGTTCGGAGTATTCGCATGCACCGGCAACCATGAATTCATAAACGGAATCAACAGTGCTTGCGCTTATATAAGAAACCATGGGATTACTCTTTTAAGAGATGAATCAATAAAAATCGGGAATTCATTTTACATTATAAGCCGTGATGATAGAGCGATGCGCCAATTTGTTGGAACAAAAAGGAAGTCCCTTTCAGAATTAATGTCGAAAGTAGACGGAAAGCTTCCCGTAATTTTAATGGATCATACGCCGCTTGGATTGGAGGAAGCCGAAGTAAATAACATTGATCTCCAGCTTTCAGGACATACCCATCACGGTCAAATGTTCCCAGCCAACCTGATTACTAAGACGATTTATGAACAGAGCTGGGGATATCTTAGGAAAAGCAGCACTCAATATTATGTCTCATGCGGCGCCGGAACGTGGGGACCGCCGGTTAGGATAGGCAGCCGTTCGGAAATTGTGAATTTAAAAATAAACTTCGTAGCACAGAATTAACTCCATGCTACGAATTAAAAATTAAAACACGAACGTTACGCCAAGCTTAAATTGATTGTACATCAGCGGAGATGCCGATTCAAACGGCCAGTTCATTTCGTCCTTTCTTAATTCATAAATGCCGTACGACAGTGCGTTTTTCAAAACGAAGCTGACAACAGGGACTGCATACGGAGAAGAATCGAGCACCTCATTGACAAATCCGTCTATGCCCCATTGTCCGGCAGCTTCTATCAATGCGCTTCCTGTCCATTTCCAGAACAAATGACGCGGAAAAATTATTGAGCGCTGATAACCCGCATCGAGTGCAAGGTGCGGAATAATCTGGAATCTAATTCCGCCCTCGGTGCTTGTCCCGAAACGGAAAGATTCATTAAACAAATTTGTGGTATTTAAGTCATTAGCATTTAATGGGGCATCCACCATCCTCAACTGCGACCAGTCAACCGAATATGAGTAGTAAGGAATTATTGCTGCGCCTCCAAGCTTATACCCGTAACCGGATGCTCTTCCGAATCCGAAACGCCAAAGATCAGTCTTTAGCTCGCCCGCATTTATCGCGCCTCCCGAAAGATCAGTTGAGAAGTTGCTGATGTAGAAGTATTTGAAATTATAATCGAGGATATAACCAACAACATCATCGCTTGATTGATGTGTATAACCAAGCTTCAACTCGAGCATTCCCGGCTTAGCAAATGATTCATTAAAATCTTTCAAGCTGATATTTGAAATTCCATAGTCGAAAGATAGGGTTGGTCTACCGCCGGTAAAGTCTTTTTCAAAACAATGGAATCTGAACCGGTGATGATGATTCCACCATCCGTTATCACTCCCCGTCGTGTCTTCGTCTTGTGCAAATAAATAAGCAAAGCTAAACAAGCTGAGAGCAAGAATGAAAAGTAATTTGCCTTTAAACATTTTATCTACCCTTTCCTATTTGTTTTAATTTCGTTTTAAGTCAACAGCCGGTTACAACCATCATGCCGGATTATTTTCCTTCGCTATGATTAAAAAGCAATTGAAAGAGAAAGTATTGGATATTTTACAGTACACCTGGCTAACTATATTGTACACTCATATCCGCTCTTTCGATTGACAAATATTTTCCATTGATGGTTAAGATAAACTTAAAGAAAGAAAATCAGTCTTATCCCGAAATATTTTGGAATGGTAAATAAAAATGAAAGGCGGTTATATGTTTTGATGTGCATAGCGCAAAGAAGAAATCGTATAGAAATGGTTAGCTCTATTCGCTTTGCAAAATTCTTGTTCTACTCAACCTTTCGTTGAAGAGATCCTTGCGCTTATTTCGCAGGCTTTTCAAGCACTCTTCGAATGACTTCGTCCAGGTAGTAATGGAATTTATGCGGAAGGTTTTTATACTTTGAGTTGAAATTATTTTTTATAACCTCAAAATCTATAGAAGATTCGTCCTTAAGATCATTTTCAATGTTTGAAAGAAAAATTTTAAGCTTGTTTCCAACCCGTTCATTTACCTCCGGTTCTTCACTGTCTGAAATAATTTTTACAGTTTCCTCAAAATCGAAATCCCGTTCTACAAAAGTCTTAAGTGAATATCCGCGAAAGTTTTCCGAAATAACTGTTCTGCTAACGCCTCCAAGCTCTTTAGCTGTTTCCGATATTGCCGATCTTGAGAACTTTTTACTTCTCAGGGATTCTACTACCATGTCTTCGAAATTGAATTTGCTGTCTCGAACAATCTCCTCGGGCAAATCGGCAAGCTGAATTAAATTTCTTTGTGCCGACTTTGCAAAAATAACCGAACGCTTTACTACTGCTTCGAGTTCACGAACGTTGCCTTTCCATTCATACTTTAACATTGCTTCCGAAGCTGCTTCGGAAAGTTTTATATTACTGTTTTCTTTCTTCAGAAAATACTCGGCAAGAATTAAAACATCTTCTTTCCTATCGCGTAGCGGCGGCAGTTCAATCTTAATAATGTTAAGCCTATAGAAAAGATCTTCCCGGAATTTCTTCTCCTTTACAAGATTCTCAACCGGGCGGTTTGTTGCGGCAACAATCCTTACATTTGCGTGCTCGGTTTTTGAAGAGCCAACTTTCTCAAAGTCGCCTGTTTGAATTACACGTAATAATTTCACCTGGAAGTTCTCCGTAGTCTCGGCAATCTCATCAAGAAAGATTGTCCCGTTGTTTGCCGCTTCAAACCTGCCTATCTTATCGGCAACCGCTCCAGTAAAAGCTCCTTTTATATGACCAAACAATTCGCTTTCAAGAAGAGTATCCGATAATGCACCGCAGTTTACAGCAACAAAATTATTCTTATTCCTTTTACTTAACTGATGGATAGCCTTTGCTGCAAGTTCTTTACCGGTACCGCTTTCACCTAAGATTAAAACGCCAGCATCCTCGGGTGCCGCCTTTTTAATAATATCGATTACCTTTGACATTGCCTTTGATTTATACACGATATCGTAAAATTCATTCACCTCACCGCTTGCCGGTGCCTCGAATTCTACATTGTCCGATTTGTTTTCCTTCAGTCTTTCAATATCATTCTTTAATGATTTTATCTTTTCTACAATCGAGCTTGAGCTCTCGTCGCCGGATAAATCCAGTTCTTTCTGAAGTCTTTCAAGCTCTATCTCTTTTTTATTAAGAAGATTTTTTAGAAGAACAGCCTCATCCAAAATTCCTTTTAGCTGGACCTCCTTTTCCGAAAGAGAAAAGACAAAATCTGTTAGTGCAAAAAGTGTGAACGGAACTAAGAAGTAAGAATAAGCCAGTTCAATGTGAAGATAAGAGAAAATTATAAAAGCCAAGAGCAATGATAGAATGAAGGTAAACAAATAGAGCCGGAATGAATTGCTGCCGGGTTTTTTCCACAGAATAAATAGAAAAGCAAGAAGAACTAATGTGAAAAAACCCCGGGTAAGAAAAATAAAATTGTTATTCAGCGCCCTATTTTCCAGAAGATTATCTAGAGCGAATGCCTGCAAGGCAAAATCCGGCATGTCATGATCGAAGGCAGTTTGTATGGTTGAAGAAACTTGCGGATCGCTCACGCCGATAATCACGATCTTATTTCTTAAGCTCTGCAATGCCGGGCTGTTTTTATTTACCAGTTCAAAATATTGAATGAGAGAAAACCGCTTAAACTTTTTCCACGAAGAGACAAAGTTTAGTTTAATTATACCGTCGCTGCTTTTATACCTGCTGCCTGCAAGCCGGAAAGCAAACGATTTGACGCTTGAATGATCGCTGTGGATTTCCAGAGGAATCTCCACCCCGTAATTGCTGAAATAGTTTAAATGACCGGTTGGAATTTTCTCATCAATTAATTTAGGGCTTGGATAGCTTAGGGAGTCGGTATAAAACTTATCTTTGTCTTGATAGACGTTTCCGGCAACAGAACTTAAAATTACCCTTCCGGAGTTCTCAATCTCTTTCGTAACGAGATTATCGTACAGAGTCTGCGTGACAAACTTAGCGCTTAAGAAAACTTCCAGTCCGATTTTTTTAACATGGTAATTTGTAAGGCTGTTTATCAGAAGTGCATAGTAGCTTCTTTTGAGCGGCCAGTTTCCGAGATTGTCGATATCACTGGATGTAATATCGATAAGGACAATATTAGTATCCGGCTGAATCTGTCCGCGCGTAAAGGCAAAGACATTTTCCAGGTTTTCATCTAAAGATTTTCCGGCGCCGGGGAAAAAAAATAAGAATGCAAGCGCAACGACGAATAGAAAGATTTTTACTGTATGCTTATTTTTTATAAGAGACAAAAAATTCGTCATAGGCTGATGAATAATTTCAAGTTTTACAGAATGAATTTACTCAAGTCCCGGTTCTTTACAATGTTGTCTAATTTCTGCTTTACAAACTTCGCCGTTATTTTTACTTTTTCAGATGGAATTTTATCAGGCGCATCAAAAAGAATTTCGTCAAGTAAAGTAGTAAGAATAGTATGCAGCCTTCTTGCGCCGATGTTTTCAACCTGTTCATTTACTTCCGAGGCTATACGCGCAACTTCCCTGATTGCATCGGGAGTAAATTCCAGCTTAACTCCTTCGGATTCGAGCAAGGCATTGTATTGTTTAAGCAAAGCATTCTCAGGCATAGTTAGAATTTTAACAAAGTCTTCCTGTGTTAGGCTTTTCAGTTCAACCCTAATCGGGAAGCGACCTTGAAGCTCGGGGATTAAATCCGAAGGCTTGGAAACATGGAATGCGCCTGATGCAATAAACAGGACATGATCGGTTCTTACAACGCCGTATTTAGTATTTACATTTGAGCCTTCAACGATAGGAAGAAGATCTCGCTGAACGCCTTCGCGCGAAACATCAGGTCCCTGCCCTTTACCGCCGCCGGCTACTTTATCAATCTCGTCGATAAATACAATACCGGATTCCTGAACGCGCTCAATTGCTTCCTTCTGGACGGCATCCATATCGATGAGCTTCTGGGCTTCTTCCTGTGCAATAATTGTTCTTGCCTCCAAAATTTTCGTCTTTCTTTTTTTCTTCTTTTTCGGCATTAGGTTGCCCATTATTTCCTGGAAATTTATGCCAAGGTCATCAAAGCCGAATGGACCAAGCACCTGCATCCCGATAGCGTTTTGAGCGTTTGCATCGAACTCTATCATTTTTTCATCAAGCTCTCCGGTTTTGAGCTTTTCTCTCATCCACTCACGTGTTTTTTGGTTCTGGTAGGCTTCGTTATTTACTTCGCCTTCGGTTTGCTGGTTAGTATGGTTTGCCGTTTTTTTGATAGGCGGAATAAGCAAGTCAAGAATTTTTTCTTCAGCCAGCTCTTCAGCTCTTGCCTGAACTTCCTGAGTCTTTTCGGACTTAATCATGTTAACAGCATAATCGGTCAGGTCGCGAATCATAGACTCAACATCCCTGCCAACGTAGCCAACCTCTGTATATTTTGATGCCTCAACCTTTACGAAAGGCGCATCGGCAAGCTTTGCAAGCCTTCTTGCAATCTCAGTTTTGCCCACGCCGGTGGGACCTATTAATATAATATTGTTCGGCAAAATTTCTTCTCTTAATTGATCGGGGACCTGCTGTCTCCTCCAGCGGTTCCGCAATGCTATTGCAACTGCCCTCTTTGCTTCCGTTTGACCAATTATATATTTATCAAGCTCATTTACTATTTGAGTAGGTGTAAAATTTTTTCTTGTTTTATTCTTCATATTTTTTTTAGATGACTTCCACATTAATTTTATCGTTTGTGTAAATACAAATTTCCGAGGCTGTCCTCAAAGCTTCCTCAACAATTTCTTTTGCGGAAAGGCTGCTGTACTTCTTCAGCATTCTTGCTGCTGCAAGGGCATACATTCCGCCGGAGCCTATTGCCACTATTTGGTCGTCAGGTTCAATTACATCGCCGTTGCCCGAAATAATCATTGCTTTATCGCTTGTTATTACGGCAAGCATAGCCTCAAGCTTACGGAGATATTTGTCTGTGCGCCAATCCTTAGCAAGCTCAACGGCAGCACGGCTAATGTTGTTTTTGTACTGCTCAAGCTTGTCTTCAAACCTTTCCATCAATGTAAATGCATCTGCAGAGGCTCCGGCAAAGCCGCATAACACCTTTCCGCCGGCAAGCTTTCTTATCTTAAGAGCATTATGTTTCATCACCGTGTTTCCAAGCGTAACCTGTCCGTCTCCGCCTATGGCAGATTTTCCGTTGTGCACTATTCCGATAATTGTAGTAGCATGCATTTTAGTTTCCATTACTCAACTCCAAACTTTCAAACGCTGTTTTAAATTTAAAGACATAATTTGTATTATCGTAATTTTTATAAGGGTTATTACCCACACTTGCAATAATATTGACTAAGATTACAGTGAAAAATCCGTATTAAATTAAAAGGAAATTTTTTATGTGTTAAAGTACAACTTTTTTTGAATATTTCATGGTCTTGATCTCGAATTCATAATTGGAATAATTCTAGGTACTGTTTTCTGATAAGTTAAATATTCCTCGCCGAATTTTTCAACCAGCTTTTTTTCTTCATAAAAAGAACCCGCGTAAAAATAAGCAATCACCACAATCAGCAATGTTAAATAGAATAAATCCATTTCTGATCTAAAAGCCAAAAATAAAATGGAAAATAGATAAACAGGATGACGGCAAATTTTATACGGGCCCTTGACATGAAGCGTAAGCTTTTCATCGAGTTCTTTGCAGTCATATTCTTTATTGAACCACCGGAATATCTGATTAATACCGAGAAATTCCCGGACATCAAAATATTTTAACGTCCATAATAAACCAGCCAGGCTGAGGAACTGGGGAATCAACACCAGGAAATCGAACGGATAACGGAGATCATAAACAATTAACATCGGGTGAGGCACCGAGTCGTAGAATAGATAAAAAGTTATAAGTGAAACTGCAATATAAATGGAGCGGTAAAAAGCGATTAAATTTCCATACCGCGCGCATAAAAATTTTTTAACCTTGTTTGTTGCAAGAAAAGAATGAAAGAAAGCAAATGCGGCAAAACTAAAAAGTATAATTAAAACATCGGCAGCATTGCGTATCATAGTTCCCGGCGAAGCCTGGCAATCGGCAGTCTAAGCTGTTCTCTGTATTTTGCCACGGTTCTTCTTGCTATGTGTATTCCTTCTTCGTTCAGCATTTCGGCAAGCCTGTCGTCGCTGAACGGTGAGTTCTTGTCTTCGGAACCGATTATTTCTTTCAAGCGCTCCTTGATGTGCTTGTTGGAAACTTCTTCACCCGAGTCCGTGCTTAATCCTTCGCTGAAAAAGTATTTCAGTTCATGTATGCCCATCGGACTTTGAACGTACTTGCCGTTTACAACGCGGCTGATTGTTGAAATGTCCATGTTGATTTCGTCGGCAATATCCTTGTAGATCATCGGCTTCAAAAACTTTGCGCCTTTCTCAAAGAACTCGTACTGCTTTTCAACTATTGCCTGCATTATTTTCATCAAGGTTTCGCGCCTTTGCTGGATGCAGGCAATGAACCACTTTGCCGACTCAAATTTTTCTCGGAGGAACTTATAAGTATTTTTTTCCCGCGGCGAAGACTTTCTCCCTTTCTTGTTTTGCTCAATCATCTCGAGATAAGTTTTACTCAAGGTTACCGACGGGACACTCCGGTCGTTTAAAGTAATTACAAATGAATCCTCAATCTTCTCCACAATAAAGTCAGGCGTAATCTGGTTCATTTCGACAGATTCAATGTTGCCTTCGCCGGGCTTCGGATTCAAGCTTTGTATAAGCTCAATAGTAGCCTTTAAGCCCTCATCGGTAAGGTTCATTTTCTGCTTAATGACATCGTATCGCTTCTGCGTAAAGTCCGTAAAATATTTTTCAAGCAGCTCTTCGGCAAGGTAAGAATAATAAGGGTCGAAGGATAAATTCCTTAGCTGCACAAGCAGGCATTCCTGAAGGCTGCGGCACGCAATACCGATAGGGTCGAAGGTTTGAATTTTTTTCAACAACGCCTCAGCATCTTCCAGCGATATTTCAACGTGCTCAAACATTTCCAGCTCTTTCAAAATATCCGGCAGGTTCCCTTTCAAGTAGCCGTCGGCATCAAGGTTGCCTATGATTTCTTCGCCGAGCATATAAAACTTATCGTCAAGATTTAGCATGCTTAGCTGCTCTCTCAGGTGTTCGCTTAAGCTTTCTTTTGCAGGTGCAAGCGGCTGGTAAATTTCGTCGTCCTTACTACGGTTCAGCCTATCGGACTCGAAATCGGTATCGTTCATAAAATCCTCAAGCTCGAACTCATCCTTTTCGTTGCTTTCAAATTCTTCTTCAACTTCACTTTCCTCGGAGCTATCTTTACCGTCAACCTCAATTGACATATCGATTTCATCTTCCATTACTTCTTCAAGTATGGGGTTAAGTTCAAGCTCGTTCTTTATTCTTTGCTCAAGAGCGATAGTATTTAACTGTAAAAGCTTTTGATACTGTATCTGCTGCGGTGAAAGCTTCTGCTGCTGTGTAAGTTTCTGACTAAGTGTTAACATTTTCCTTCCCGATGTTTTCCTTCAATTTTGAATACCATATTTTACCAAATAATCTTATTAGCGAATCTTTACAAAAGTCAACTAAGTCTATGTTGTTCTTTGCGCCGTTCTCAAGCGCAGTAGAACATTCTGTAAATTTTTCAAATCTCAAAACGTCACCTCCGAATTTCGAAACGCGAATCGGGAAAAGGTGACATGAAATAGGCTTCCTAAAATTAATTTTTCCGTCGTTGAATGCGCGTTCAATTCCACACTTTGCAATTCCGCGCTCGAAATATACAAATACGCACGCTTTGTTGTCCACACTCCTTGTAACAAGCTCGCCATCCTTGTCTTCGTAAAAGCCTTCCTCCTCTATAACCTCTAAATGCTTATCTGGAAGATACTGTTTCACGGCTTCCAGTATTTTTTCCATTTCACCAATCTCTTCTTTAACGAGCGGTGCGCCATACGGGCTTTCAAGCGTGCAGCATGCGCCTTTACATTTTTTCAAATCGCAAGCAAATTTCGTCTCGGCTATTTCCTGACGGATTATTACATCTTCAATTTTAATAAAATTATTGACAAACATTGGAATAATTTTTGATGAAAAGATAATAATTTGTTCTCTAATAGAAAAATTTAAAGAAGCCCTGAAACTTTTGTATCCCGGCTAAAAATAAAATTATATTTGCATACGCTTTAAATTAAATTATTTTTATGAACCTGGAAGGGAAAAATATTTTACTCACCGGCGCTTCAAGCGGCATTGGCTTGGCGCTTGCCCAACAGCTTGCTGTTAAAGGATGCAACTTGGCTCTACTTAACCGCAAGACGGATATTACTGATAAGTTGGCATACGAGCTTTCAACCTCAAAAAATAAAATAATATCTATCAGGTGCGATGTTACCCGCAGCAGTGAAGTGACCGACGCGGTTGGTCAAGCGAAAAGTTTTTTCGGCAAAATAGATGCGGCTATTCTTAATTCAGGAATTAGTAAAAGATTCCCGGTCGAAGAATTTAATTCCGAACTCATACGTCAGACTTTCGATGTTAACTTACTTGGAATGGTTTATTGTATCGAAGCTTTGCTTCCCGATTTTATTAAGCAGAAAGGCGGAATGATCGTCGGCATATCCAGCTTGGCGGACGGAAGAGGATTTCCGAAGAGCGGCTCTTACTGCGCAAGCAAAGCGGCGGTTACGCTTATACTTGAGAGCCTGAGAATAGAATTGAAAAAGTACAACGTAAAAGTAATAACCGTTAAGCTCGGCTTTGTAAAAACTCCGATGAATGACAAAAATGAATTTCAAATGCCTTTCCTTATGAAAGTAGACAGAGCCGCATCAATCATTATAAATGGAATTGAAAAGGGAAAAAGGATTATACAGTTTCCGTTACAAACAGCATTAGGCGCAAAAATTCTAAAGATAATGCCTAATTTTCTTTTCGAGAAAATAGCCGGAAGTATATAATTAAACTGCTATTGAAAATTGAGCGGAGAGCTTTGAAGATTGAATATTGAAAGTGAATGTTAAATGCTCAATTTTCAACTGTCAATATTCAATTAGTTAAATTCCAAAATACTTTTAGCAGGAGTAATAAGATGGTTAATTTATTTCGGTTTTTTAAAAATATTTTTCCCGGGAAATCTTTTTAAGTTAGATAATTTATCGTTATATTTTAATCGCAAAGGGGGAAACATTATGAAAAAAATAATTCCTTTGTTTTTTCTTTTCTCTACGTGTTTTCTTTACTCCAAGTCAAATTCATTGTTGACTTTCAGCGAGGTTATGTTCTATCCGGAAACGGGTAGCAATGAATTTGTGGAGATTTATAATTTATCCTCCACGGAAAGTATAGACTTAAGCGGCTACAAAATAAAATACTATATCTCTTCGCCGGATATCATAACCTCGGCGGGATATGGAACTGTGCTGCCGCCACTTTCTTTCGCAGTTATCTTTGAGGGAGATTACGATTTCGAGAATGGAATTTATAAAGATCGGATTCCATCTTCCGCTTTATTGCTTAAGATTTCCGACAATGCATTCGGTTCTTCGGGAATGGCAAATACTACAAGCCGTCAGCTCGTTTTGCTTAATACGAAAGACGATACTATTGATGTCTTCACTTATACGGCAAACAACAAAGCAGGATTTTCGGATGAAAAGATTTTGCTTTCGAATAATAATTCATCAAGCAACTGGGAAAACTGTAGGATACATAACGGAACTCCCGGCGGTGCTAATTCAGTTTCACCATTGGTCTTTGATTTGCTGTTGTCATCCATTGAAATTGCGCCGGTTAATCCTAAATTGAATGAGCAGATTATTATAACAGCATATGTTAAGAACAAAGGGACTGCCGCTGCGGATAATTTTTCTTTAGAAATCTACAACGATAGGAATTTGGATTCAATTGCCTCTCCATCCGAATTACTTTCATCCGGGAAAATGAAAACTCTTCGTCCGGTACCGCTTACAAAGTCTGAGGTAAATGCATTTGCAACAATCGACACGACGAT
>JAJYIL010000051.1 GCA_021790055.1 Bacteroidota bacterium | reverse complement strand
TTTATCAGCAATGAAAAGCCTAAACCATATCCGCCGATTGCTGTTCCGGTCATCGACAAATTTGGTCAATGGAAGCTAAAAGACTGGAAGGGAAAAATTCATTCTAAAGATGAACTGATTTCGAGAGAGCTTAAACTAAAGAAAAGTGTTGAGTCTGAAAAATACCCGGATAATTGGGATAAGTACGGAGGATGGAAAGAAAAGAAATTTGAATCAACCGGTTTTTTCAGAACTCAAAATAACGGAAAGCGCTGGTGGCTTGTTGATCCGGATGGCTGCGCTTTTTTAAGTATCGGAGTAGACTGCATTAGAAAAGGGCCTCCAGGTCCTGTCAACGGGATTGAAGATTTGTTCGATTGGCTTCCGGGAAAGAATGATTCTAATTATTCAGCTATGAACCAAGTTCAAAGCGGAATGATAAGAAATCAAGGTGTATATAAAAATATGGATTTCTACATCGCCAATTTGATTCGTGTCTTTGGTAAAGATTGGGAAAGCGAATGGAATAAAATTACAGCCGGCTTAATTAAAAAGTTCAGGATAAATACGGTCGGCAATTGGTCCGATATTGATTTTGCAAAAGAAGAAAAAACCCCATACGTCTTACCGATGCAGAATTTTCCGGCGACTAAAATTTTTTTGTTTAGAGATTTCCCTGATGTGTTTGCGAAAGAGTATAGAGTGAATTCGAAGAGATTCGCTTCCCAGCTTGCAGAATATAAAGACGATCCTTACATGATAGGTTATTTTCTCCGCAATGAGCCTCAATGGGCGTTTGGTTATCATAACCTTGCATACGAAATGTTCGGAACCAGCCAGCAATCGGCAACAAAAGATAAGTTCGTGAACTGGATCAGCACCAAGTACGGAGGCGAAATTCAATCATTCAATAAAAGCTGGAATTTGGATCTGAAAAATTTCCAGGATATTGAATCAATGACCTTCAAAAATTTCCCATCGGAAAAAGCCGATTCGGATTATTATGAGTTTTCTAAAATCATGGTAAAAAGATATGCCGATATTCCATGCGATGCTATTACAGATAAAAGAATTTATGAAGTAGCCACCGGACAAAAGGCTCCGTACAAAAAAGAAGTAACTGAGATACCTCCGATACATTATTAATGTTTTATTAAATCGAAAGGAAATTTTATGAAAAGAATTTTATTGGTATTAACTGTGTTACTTGCAAAAAGTTTACTCTTATCCCAGGCTGTAACATATAACAACTTTTATCCGGGTAAAATTTGGAAGGATAATAATGGTGTGGCTATTAATGCACACGGCGGCGGCTTTCTTTATTTCGAGGGTACCTATTATTGGTTTGGAGAACATAAAATTGCCGGACCGGCAGGAAATAGGGCGATGGTTGGTGTTCATGTTTACTCTTCGAAGGATTTATATAACTGGAATGATCGCGGAATTGCCCTGCATGTTTCCGACGATCCGAACAGCGAGATAGTAAAGGGCTGCGTTATCGAAAGACCCAAGGTAGTTTATAATAAAAAAACGAACAAGTTTGTAATGTGGTTTCATCTAGAATTGAAAGGTAAAGGTTATTCAGCAGCGCGGGCGGCTGTTGCAACTGCTGATAATGTAACCGGACCATATATATATTTACGCTCGTATAGACCTAATGCATATAAATGGCCTGTGAATGCAACTGCAAGCGATACGATGGAAGCTGCAGGTGGAGACTCCACATTGTTAAAGCTCCCAGGTGAAGAAAGAGCCGAAGCCGGTTATTTTCTTAGGCGCGATTATCCGAAGGGACAAATGGCGAGAGATCTGACAATCTTTCAGGATGGAGATAAAGCATTCTTGATATATTCTTCTGAAGAAAATTATACAATGAATATTGCCGAACTGTCTGAAGACTATACCTCATTCACTGGTAAATGGTGCAGGCTTCTTATTGGGGGACATAACGAAGCTCCGGCAATGTTTAAATACGAAGGTAAATATTATCTGATAACCTCGGGCTGCACAGGCTGGGCGCCTAATGCTGCTCGTTCGGCAGTAGCTGCATCGATTTTGGGACCATGGAAAAGTCTCGGCAACCCGTGCGTGGGACCGGACAATGCTCTTACTTTCCATTCGCAGAGCACTTATGTATTGAAGGTTCAAGGAAAGAAAAATGCATTCATTTTTATTGCGGACAGATGGCACCCGCAAAATCCAATTGACGGAAGATATATTTGGCTGCCTATTCAATTTAATAATGAAGGCAAGATTGTCATTAAATGGAAAGATGAATGGAATTTAAATTTCTTTAATAAGAATTAGGATAGCTCAATAGAAAAGAAGGGCTTTAATAGGCAATTATAGAGAAGATTGAGATAAAAGTTAAAATGATTGGTACAATTGTAAAAGCATTTTCAGCGCTTTTAAATTATCTTTACGCCGACCACTTTTTATAATTAATTTCTAAATAGAGGATACTCTCAAAGCAAATAGATAGCCTGTTCGATTACAGAGCACTATTAGATATAAATGAAAGCAACGATGAAACCAATATATCGTTTATCTTTTATGATTCCTTTTGTATTGGGAATGAACTGTTATGCGTTCGATGGAAGCGTCGATTCAATTATCACCACAATCGAGAAGCCAAAGAGGATTTATACAGCATCGCGTCTTACAACCTCCAAGCCTATTATTGATGGGAATCTAAATGAAGAATGCTGGAAAACAGGAATATGGGCTGGCAACTTTACGCAGTGGATTCCAAAAGAAGGCGGCAAACCGTCTATGCCGACTCAATTAAAAATTCTTTACGATGATAGAAATATTTATGTTGCTATCCGAGCTTTTGACAGCGAGCCGGAAAAAATTACTCGTAAAGCTGGAAGACGCGATGAGTTTACAGGTGACGTTGTCGGAGTAACATTTGACAGCTACCACGACCACCGGACAGGGTTTGAATTTGACATTACTGCCGCCGGTCAGAAAATAGATCTGCTTCTAACAAATCCGTTAAATGGAGATGATAGCTGGGATGCGGTCTGGTTTGGAAAAAGCGGGACGGAGGATTCCGCATGGACCGCAGAATTTGAAATACCGCTAAGCCAGCTTCGTTACAGCAGCGAAGACGAGCAGATTTGGGGCTTGCATTGCTGGCGATGGATTGACCGCCTGCAGGAAGAAAGCGATTGGGAACCGCAAACTTCAACCGGTGCAGGTATATTATACCATTTCGGCGAATTGCACGGAATTAAAGATTTACCAAGGTATCGTCGGATAGAAATAATGCCTTACTCCCTCGGTAGACTGAATACTTTTCATAATGAAGTAGGAAACCCGTTTAAAGATCATGGAAGATCATGGTTTGGAAATATCGGACTCGATGCGAAGATTGGCCTGTCAACCAACTTCACTGCCGATGTTACAATCAATCCCGATTTCGGTCAGGTGGAAGCGGATCCATCTGTAATGAATCTATCCGCATTTGAAACCTTCTATGAGGAGAAACGACCTTTTTTCCTTGAGGGCAAAAATATTTTCAGCTTTGATTTGGGCAGTACCAATATCTTTTATAGCCGCAGGATCGGGCATTCACCTACTTATAAACCAAATTTAAATGACGGAGAATACTTAGACTATCCCGATAATACAACAATTATAAGCGCAGCCAAGATTAGCGGTAAGACGTCAGGAGGGCTTTCAATAGGCATACTGCAAAGCTTTACTGCAAATCAACAAGCGACTTTGTTTTCTTCAGGAAAAGAAATAAAGATAGGCGTTGAGCCTTTGACTAATTATTTTATTGCACGTTTACAGCAGGACTATTCGGAAGGCAATACTATGCTCGGCGGAATCTTTACCTCAACAAACAGGCTGATTAAAGATCCACAGCTTGAATTTCTAAACCGCAACGCTTTTACCGGCGGATTAGATTTCTTACATCAATGGAACAATAAGGAATTTTTTATTGATGCCAAACTCATAGGCAGCTATCTGAATGGAAGTCATGAAGCTATGGATTTACTTCAAGGCTCATCAGCAAGATATTATCAACGACCTGACGCAGGCTATTTGAATTTCGATAGCAGCCGTACTTTCCTTTCCGGCTTCGGCGGCAATGTAAAAATAGGAAGAGGCAGCGTCGGTCTATGGCGGTATTCTACTGCCGTAAACTGGCGCTCTCCCGGTCTCGAGTTAAATGACCTGGGATTTATGCAAACAGCGGATATTATCGAACAGAAAAATGCTGTTTCTTATTTTGTAAATCAGCCTGTTTCTATTTTCAGAACTTATTCGATTAGCCTTGAACAAACCAATAACTGGGATTTCGGATTGGAGTATTTGTCATCAGGTGCAAGCCTGAATATATATCTTGAGTTCCTCAACAAGTGGGCGTTTTCAGTATTCACAAGCTACACAACCCGGGCATTAGATACGCGCCTCCTGCGCGGCGGAAATGCGATGCTTGTACCGCCTGCTTGGTCGAATAATTTTTATGTTAGAACCGATCCTTCCGAGAAGATATTTTTTGATTTAAGCTTTAATACATCCAATTCCGCAAACCAAAGCTTATCTTATTACTTTGTCCAACCCGGCATATCATTTATGCCTATGAATACCTTGAAGATATCGCTCGGCATTTTCTATTCTTCGAATATAAATAAGCTTCAATATGTTGCCACCGAACAGGTAAATAGCAGGAATAAATATTTACTTGGAAGCATTAATCAAATAACTGCCGGCGGAACATTCAGAATTGATTACAACATTACGCCTGAATTGTCGATTCAATATTACGGAAGTCCATTCGCTTCGGTTGGTAAATATTCTGAATTTAAATCCGTAGCGGATCCGAGAGCAATGGATTATGCCGGCAGAAATTCGATTTTAAATCCGGTGCTTAACGGAGATAATTATGATGTCTTTGAGAATAAAGATCCGCAACTTAGCTATAGTTTCGTTAATCCTGACTTCAACTTCTTCCAGTTCAGGTCTAACCTGGTATTAAGGTGGGAATATTTTCCGGGATCGCAGGTCTATTTAGTCTGGTCGCAGGACAGAACAAAATACATCTCGCCTGCTTCAAGCTCGGTTTATGACGCTCTAAGCGGCTTAAGAAATCTTTATCCTAACAATATATTCCTGGTAAAGTTTAATTACTGGTTTTCAATTTGAGGCTTTAGGAATTTCAAATAAAAAAAGTTGAATGTGCTTTTATTGATTAATATTGAAAGGATCAAATGAGAAAGGCAAAATTATTTTTATTGTTTTTCTTTAGTGTTACTCTGATTTATGGTCAGAACAAAACTAAAATGATAGCGAATCCTATTGTCAAAGGCTATTATGCTGATCCAACTATCATAAAATATAAAAGCACTTTTTACATTTATGCTACAAAGGATCCCTGGGGTGGAAAGGAGCTCGGCGTGCTTGAGACAAAAGATTTTTTTCATTGGAAGGTTAAGCACATCAATTGGCCTACCAAACAGGCTTGTACAAGTTCAACATCAAAAAGTTCAATGGTATGGGCGCCGTCGGTAGTTAGAACAAGAGATGGGAAATTTTATATGTACGTATCCGTTGGCAGTGAAGTTTGGGTCGGCGTAGCTAAAGCTCCGCTGGGACCCTGGAAAAATGCCAAGCCGGATAACAGCCCTTTAATTCGCAGTAACTTGTTCCCCGGCTATCATATGATCGATGCGGAGTGTTTTATTGATGACGACGGGCAGGCTTATTTATATTGGGGCTCGGGACTAAACTGGGTAAACGGTCGATGCTTTGCAGTTAAACTAAAAAAGGATATGATAACATTCGACGGTAAACCAAAGGTTATAACACCTCCACACTATTTTGAAGCTCCATACATGTTAAAAAGAAATGGGACTTATTATCTTATTTACTCGAACGGGAAAGCGATCGATGCTTCTTATAACATCAGGTATTCTGTAGGAAAGACGCCTTTCGGTCCCTGGGTTGAAGGTAAAAACAGTCCGATCTTATCAACAACTCCGGACAGCTCGACGTATGGACCCGGTCATAATACGGTCTTAAATGTAAACGGTCAATATTATATTATTTACCATAGAATTTTTCCTCAACACAAAGAGTATGTGCTGAGACAGTTGTGCATAGACAGTCTGAACTTTAATAAGGAAGGATATATTAAAAAAATTCATCCTCAAGGAGTGAGATCTTTTATAAATAACTAATTCGTTTAATTAAGAGATAAACCAACAGGGAAATAATGGATAGTATACTAAGGCTTAACCGGGTAAACAAAAACTACTGGTTTTTGGCAATCTTTCTCGCTGCCGTTTTGTTGTACATGTTCAATATAAACTTCAGCGATATCTGGATTGATGAAGCCTTTACCAAGGCGCTGGTAAAGCATTCATTCGGCGATATAACAGAATTAATTAAAAGCGATTATCATCCGCCTTTATACTTTTATGGATTGAAAATCTTTGTCTTGCTTTTCGGCGTTAGTGATTTTACAATAAGATTGTTTTCAGTTTTCGGAGTGCTTGCTATAATTGCTTTGGGGTATTTTGCGGGGCAAAGAGTTTTTGGAAAGCCGGGAGCGTTGTATTTTTGTCTGCTGATTTTGGTACTGCCGATGCTCGTTTCGTTTTCGCATGAAGCCCGCATGTATACATGGGGAGCCTTTTCAGTTACCGGGATCTATCTTTATTCGGTTTTATTCTTAATTGAAAACAAGCTGAAGGATTTGCTTCTGCTGATGCTGTTTTCACTCCTTGCTGCTTACACTCATTATTACGGACTGCTTGCCGCATTTTGGGTAAATGTTTTTGTGCTCGCATATCTTTTGTTTAGGAAAAATAAGAACTGGAAAATTTTTCTTGGTTATTCTTTTATAACCTTGTTGTTGTATCTTCCCTGGCTCATTGTACTTTTAAGACAACTTGGCGAAGTTGAAAAGTCTTTCTGGGTTCCGCCTGTAGCATTGGCAACAATCTTATCATGTTTTATCACGCCTTTTGCTCAGAAGATATGGCTGACCCCATCGTGGACGATATTAATAATTTTTTACGGATTAACTCTCTGGGTGATTTTCAAAAGCTATGTTTTAAAGAAGGATAGACAAGGCGTGAAACTGGACCTTGCAATTTTAATTTTCGGTCTTCCGTTTCTAACTGCACTTGCAATGTCATTATTCTCTCAGTCGATTCTTTTTGTCCGGTACATGGCAAATCTGGTCGTTATGCTGGCGATACCGCCGACTTTGTTCTTTATTACTTTCAAAAATAAATTGATAAAAGGTATTATCCTTGCGGTGCTGCTCGGCTTTAATTTTGTCCTTTCTTATCAAGCATCGTTTTTCTCGTATGGTCCGTATAAACAGTCGGTCGAATATTTGCATCGAAACTATACGGGAACAAAAAAAGTATTTCATGTTGTTGAAGTTACCGCGGGACCGTTTGCAGAGTACAGCAGTTCCGATATCCGGAATTACTGGTATGATCCGGATTCAACTATAGTTTACACAAACATGAAAGTCTTCAGTAATCTGCAGCCAACAGATTCAATCGGCAAAGTATTGAAAAAGGATGAGCAGTTTTGTTTGGCAAGCTTCGCTTATTTACCATTTAATGAAAAGAATCAAAACCGGATTTTAGCACAGTCACAGCTTATCAAAATTGATACCGTTGTTGATAACAAAACAGAATATGGTACGAGCTTTTTTTTGTACTTCTTAAAGTACAATGGTAGCGCTGACAATTAGCAAGTTATTAGGTGAGTAAAATTCTATCTTTTTATTTTAGAGCCTACGGAAAAAATGACGAACAGTTTTTGCTCAATAAATTTCTTCTATAAAATGAGTATCTTAACTTATGTTGATTGCGATAAGAATTTATTTTTTTACAAATATCTTTGGTCGGAAATATGGAAAGATTTGGTTTACTAATTACTCGAAAATTGCTAACGTGTCTTCCGTTGCTTTTCATTCTAATCTTTTATTCATCGAGTGTTGAAGCCCAGTTTGCAAACGGTGCCGATGTTAGCTGGCTTTCCCAGATGGAGGCAAACGGTTATATATTTAAAGATAATTCGGGAGTTGAAAAAAACTGTTTGGAGATTTTAAAAGAAAAGGGAGTCAACGCTCTTAGGTTAAGGGTGTGGGTTAACCCGCCGAGCGGCTACTGCAATAAAAAGGATGTTACACACATGGCTCATCTGGCTGACAGAATGGGCTTTAATGTTATGATAGATTTTCATCTAAGCGATACCTGGGCTGATCCCGGGCACCAGACCAAGCCTGCCGCATGGGCAAACGATTCATTTACTCAATTGAAGCAGGATGTTTACAACCATGTTTATGGCGTTCTCGATACTCTTAAATCAATCGGGGTAATGCCGAAATGGGTTCAGATAGGAAACGAAACAAACGACGGTATGCTTTGGGAAGACGGCAGGGCATCAACTCATATGAGCAACTTTGCAGCGCTGATAAATAGCGGCTACGATGCTGTTAAAGCAGTCGACAGCACGATACAGGTTATCGTTCATCTTTCAAACGGACACGATGATGCAATGTACAGATGGATGTTTGACGGATTGAAAAATAACGGCGCTAAATGGGATATTATTGGAATGTCCGTTTACCCTTACTGGGCTAATTATCCCAATAGTATTCCCTGGGCTGTCGATGATAGCTTAGCTCTTATAACCATGAAGGACATGATAGCAAGATACCATACGAAGGTTATGGTTTGCGAAGCCGGGTATCTTTACAATCAACCGGTAGAGGCTAATCATTACTTGTTGGACCTTATAGCAAAAACAAAATCGGTTGGAGGGCTTGGTGTTTTTTATTGGGAGCCTGAATGCTATAACTGGCAGCATTATCAACTCGGAGCTTGGGACCCGGTAACTCAAGAACCGACTGCTGCGTTAGATGCCTTTCTTGGTATTAATGTAACCTCTGTAAAAAAAAGTAAGTAAAATTTCTAGATATGATCTGAATATTTATCCGAATCCTTTTAATCCAAGTACGACAATTGAATATTCGATTCCAAGATCTTCTTATACTACTATTATGGTTTACAATATTCTTGGGCAGGAACTGGCAAGGCTTGTAGACGGTTATGCACCTGCAGGCAGTTATAAGATTCAATGGTCCCCGGATAATTTATCTAGCGGTATATATTTTTGCCGGATTATAGCCGGAAGTTTTATTGAGACGAAGATGATCGTTCTTTTAAAATAACAATCTCCGATTAATCAATCATGCATAATTCAATCCTAATCTTTATTCTGTCAAACATCCAAGTAGAATGATATTAAAGTTTCCAGGTGCTTGATTTTAAATAAGAAATATTTAATTTAGCTAAACCGTTTTAGTAATTTTTTTTTTGATTCTTTAATCGATATAATAATATATTTGATTGAAATCTTAGAAATTTATTGGAACGGTTTAGTAATTATATATTATCCCAGTCGAATGCGTATGATTTCAAAAATAATTCTCAAAATATCTTCAATAGATTTCTTCAACCAGGCTGAGAATTCCTTGGCACTAAGATCGTCTGAAGTTTAGAATGAAAAAAATCTTTACTCTTTTTTCGCTTTTCTTCATATTCCATCTATCTGTTAAGGCTCAAACAGATAAAAACACCATTACACTTGATGCTTCCGATTCAAGATATAAAATTAATAAAAATATCTACGGTCAGTTCTCCGAACACCTTGGTCACCTTATTTATGGCGGTATATGGGTTGGTCCAAATTCTTCAATTCCAAACATTGATGGAATTAGAAAAGATATAGTTGAGGCTTTAAAGAAAATAAAAGTTCCGGTTTTGCGATGGCCCGGCGGCTGCTTTGCTGATGAATATCATTGGATGGATGGAATTGGTCCAAGAGATAAGCGACCAAAAATGATAAACACAAACTGGGGAGGCGTTACAGAAGATAACAGCTTTGGTACTCATGAATTTTTAGAGCTATGCAATTTAATCGGATGTCAGCCGTACATAACAGGCAATGTGGGCAGTGGTACTGTAAAAGAATTATCGCAGTGGGTTGAGTATGTTAATTCGGATAATGTAAGTCCAATGACGGATTTGAGAAAGAAAAACGGTCGTGAAAAATCATGGGGTGTTAAGTATTGGGGTATTGGAAATGAAAGCTGGGGATGCGGAGGGAATATGACTCCGCAATATTATGCGGACCAGGTTAGAAGATACGAAACATTCATGCATAATTATGGCGATAATAAATTGTTTAAAATAGCCAGCGGACCGAACAGTGATGATTATAACTGGACAAAAGTGTTAATGAAGGAAGATGCTAATTATATAAAAGGGCTATCACTGCATTATTATGCCTGGGCAAACCAAAGAACAGCTACAGACTTTGATGAAGGCGGCTGGTTCGATATCATGAAAAAAACTTTGAAGATGGAAGAGCTAATTGAGAAACATTCCGCAATCATGGATAAATATGATCCTCTAAAGAGAGTTGCATTAGTTGTTGACGAATGGGGAACATGGTACAAAGTAGAGCCTGGAACGAATCCCGGTTTTTTATATCAGCAGAATACCTTGCGGGACGCTATTGCAGCAGCATGCAACTTAAATATCTTTAACAATTACTGCGATAGAGTTAGAATGACTAACATTGCGCAGGTTGTAAACGTACTGCAGGCGATGATTCTTACGAAGGGTGATAAGATGATTCTTACCCCAACATATTGGGTATATGATTTATATAAAGTCCATCAGGATGCAATGATGATACCGATAAAAGTATCATCAAGCGAATATGAATATAGTGGGGATAAGCTGCCGGCAGTAAATTGCTCAGCTTCAATTGATAGCACCGGCAAGATGCATATTTCCCTTTGCAACATCGATCCTGATAAACCTGAAAGAGTTAACGTAAGCTTGGATAGTTTTCAGGCAAATAAAATTTCCGGTCGAATATTAACCGCAAATAAAATGAATGCGTATAATACTTTTGAGAATCCGGATGCGGTTAAGCCAGCAGAATTCTCAGACTTCAAATTAAGTAAAAGCAATTTAACAGTTAATATGCCGCCAATGTCTGTTATCGTTCTTGAATTAAATGGCAAAGTGGATATAATGCCGATGCCGGAAATAAAATTAAATAATCCAAAGCCGGGAATAGATTATAACTATTATGAAATCAAGAACGGAACGATGCCGGAATTTAAATCTTTAAAGCAAAAGTTGTCCGGGTT
>JAJYIL010000050.1 GCA_021790055.1 Bacteroidota bacterium | reverse complement strand
AAATCTCGTCCGGTAGTCTGCTCAAATCCGGAAGTATATCCGCAAGCGTAAGTGGATCATCCGATTCTTCATCTTGAAAGATGATTTTTTCATCTTGCAGCGGTACGTTTTTCTTTTTCCTCTGCAAGTCGATAATTTTATTCTTTGCAACGCGAGTAAGCCAGGCAGAAATCCTGTCGATGTATTCTATCTCTTCAAAGCTGTTGATTAATTGATAGAACACATCTTGAAGAACATCCTCGGTATCTTCTTTTGTTGGAAGATATTTTCTAATAAAGTTGAAAAGTCTGTTTCTTTCCTTCTTTATAGTTAATTCTATTTGACTTGTATTCTCTAACATTCAAGCTCTTAATCTTCCATTAATATAGACGGACAAGCCTAAAAAATATTTTAGGTGAAAGATAAGTATTCTTTGGGATGATTAGTCACACCGTATTAATGGTGGGATTTAAAGAAATGAAATTAATAGCTCACTTTATGTAAATAATCTCTCGTTTGGAGCAATGGAATAACGGCATACTGGAATAAGTTACTCACCTCCATTACTCCAAAGAGTTGAATAGCATAATTGATGTTATCTATATCTTAAATTAAATCTCTTCTTCATTCCTTCCTGCTTCGGAAGAACGACGTTATCGTAATCTGAAAAGATGTTTTCAAAGGTGCCGGTTTTATTAGCATCTTCGGTCATCCCGAATGATGGTTCACCGTTTGTTCCGACTTTGCCTGTGTAAGTTTTTACTGCGGCATCTACAGCCGCCCGAAGGCTTTTAATCTCAAGCTCCATTTTTTCAGCGGGGATATCGAACATGCCATTAGAGTATTTGTCAGCCAATGCGGTTAACCGGATCGCTCTAGTAATCAAATCGTCTGCAGTATTTTTTGCCTTGTTGATTAGCTCTTCCTCTTTTTTCTTGGCTTGCTTGATAATGTCCTTTGCATTTAAATTTATCTTTTGACGTAATTCCTCACCGCTGCAAGGCGCAAACAACAGTGCAATGATTCCTCCAGCAATGCTTCCAAGAATAAACGAAGCGAGTTGATTTCCCTTTACACTACCTGAATTATCCATGTTCCCTCCATTAACCGCGTATATAAATTATTTTTATTTAGCTTACTATAATAAATAAAATATTTTTAATCAAGGATGCTTTTAATCCACTTAATTTAGATTTTTATTTAAGGGATAAAATTGCCAGTATTATAGCAAAGGCTTTTCTTGACATGCCAAGATACCTGCTTATAACACCGAGATCATATTTGTTGTAGTCTGCGTACCTAATTGCCAGAAGCTTCGTAAGATGATCTTTATAATAATAAAGCGGATCGTTGGATAAACTTAAGTTTTTGTATAAAGGTGTCAATCCCGCTTCCGTTCTAAGCATGTTATAAATATTAGGATTATAATACATTAAAAAATTACCTCCCGGGTAAAGGCTCTCTTCCGGTAAATAATTGAATTCATGAAAATGATTTTCAAAATTGTTAGATTGAACCGCAGTGCTATCCCTGCGTTTAAACATTTTTTCATTTTTCTTCTGGGCGAAGCCGCTTATAGTAAATAAAATAAATACCGAAGCAACAAAAAAAAGCTTTTCCATAATTATTTCACCTGTGTTCTTTACCGTATTTTAGACGAATAAGCCGGAAAATGTTCCTACTCTTTTACCCAGGTAATTGTTTTAAGTGTGTTCCTCGAGCCGATTTTTTCTTGTGAAACGGTAACCGAAATATTTATAAGCGACTCAACCCCGCTGCCCCAACGCCTGGAAGTTACTTCTACTTCATCATGCACTTCATGCTCTTTTTTTATATTGGTGCAAGTCTTTTCTGAAAACGCAACAGCCTTATTGCCTGCTTTATAGATAAATAAAATTTTATCGTTTGTAAAATGACTTAAACATACCACATCGGTAGAAAAGCAAAACTTGCTGTTATCGGGAATAGCTTCCTTTATGTCTAAAGCCTGGGGCTTTATATTGAAAGACTTGATAATAAACGACACGGCAGACTTAATAATTTTATTATTCTTCAACCCAGGTTAAGGCTTCATTATGTTTACTTTCGCCGTTTGCCTCCCTGGTAACAACTACCATAACTGGAATTTCCGAAACTATTCCGCCGCCCCACCTGTCGGATACTGCCTCAACTTCATCGCAAGTGATATGGTTTTCTACTTCACTGCTGCAGTCTCTGCTGCTGTTTGCGATTTCAAATTCTCCGGCGTAGTAAGTAAAGTTGAATTTGCAATTTGGTTGATGTTGAAGACAAACAACATCGGTTTGAAATATGAATCTCGTTTTATCCGGTATAGCGAAGCTTCTTTCAAGTGCCTGCGGAGTTAACCTAAATGATTTTATATAGAATGACATGACATTTTCTCCAATTATTTTTTTATCATACACGCGGATCGTTCGTTAGAAAATAGCCGGTTACCTTTTTGAATGCGTCCGAAGTACGCTGCCCGGGAATGCCGTCTGCCTTAACGTAAACGCCCGGGAACTTGTTTAGAAATGTTTGAAGCTCTTCTCCGTAAGGATTTTTTTTATTTGAAAATTTCAGAAAAGGTTCATCGTCCTTTATAGCAACAGCTTCATCAGCAAAAGTTATTTCCCGTCTTTCAGCTAAACGACGCAGTAGTACAGCAGCGCCGCATTGATTGGAAACCGTTGAATCCGACCATCTCCTGTCGGCGACAAATTTTCCATTTGCATAATGATTTGAGAAACTCCACAAGTAAGGAGAAAGAACTTCCAGGTGCTTTGCCCTGTACCCGAAGCCGTTGTAGGCTTCGAGCTTGAACAATAAGCCGGTAAGAGACCAATCTACCCAATTATAAAGCTTTTGGAAATGGAGCGCATCCGCTGCACTTTCCTCCCACGTAAATGGCGGATTACCTTGTGCCGGACTACCTGCCGGCACATGAAAAGTTCGGGCAGTAAGTGAGTCGCCGTTGTGAAGGTGGCAATTGAAATTGAGAGATGATTCCATGTTGCGTATAACCGAAATGAAATACCATGGAATTCCAACTTTGCCGCTTACGGACTGATACCTGTTTTTATTATCGAGTATTTTTTTTAATATGGATTCAACAATTGGAGCTTTGCCGGGTTTGATTATGCAAGTATAAAATAATTTCGTGTACTCGCTTTTTAATACTTCAGTTAAGTTCATACTGATTACTCTCCTTCCATTTTTAGATAAAAATCCGAAAACATAAAGGGGGAAGCTTATTGGACAGCCGAAATTATGAAGCTCAAAGCATGCCGAAAATCCGACCGCTTTGATTCGATATTAATTTCATCGGGAAAATGCCGGGGAAATATTGAATGAATCCCCGCTTGCTTCTCCGAAAAACTTTTTGCTAAATCTTGTGAAATGACCGGAGGTAATTAATTAAAATTTTTGTTTAATGTCAATATCCTTTACCAGATATCTTTATGAACGGAGACAAAATGGTCCGTTGAAAATTTCCCGTCTCCAAAAATCAAATAAACAATTAGAACAATGAGCAAAGCAATTGAAAGTACAAGCTCGGAATTAAAAGGCATTAAGTCCCGTGGAAGGTTAATAAAAAAGATTTCGCTAATTAGAATCGGCAGGTTCATTAATGCGGAGAACCTGGTAAGTATTCCTAAAGTAATTAATATTCCACCTGCTATATGAAATAAAATAATGTATTGAGCGCCCATAAAGGTTAAGTACTGCAAAGGGTCTTCAAGTACAAGGTCGGTTATAACTCCCGAATGCAGGGCAAATAAGAAACCTCTTAGAATAAGAATAAGACCAACCAGTATTCGTAAAAAATCCAGCCAAATAGGATGATGATGATCGCCCCATTCTTCAACTCTTAATATAGCATTCATTTTGAACTCCTTAAAATTGTTAAACGGTTCGTCATGAATTTTAGTTTAAAATATCAAGAAATTCTAAACAAGTAAATGACCGGGCACACCAAAGCTGTTACTTCGGAATCTTACCGAATATTTTCTTCACGGTTCGGTGGAATTTATGGAACCCGGCAACCGGTTCTGCAAACATTAAAATGCATTCGCCGTACACTGCACTCACTCCGTTTGCCTGGCAGAATCTTATTGCATTATCTGATTGAGAGCCTTGCTGAAACCACACTTTATTTATGCCTGCTTCAACAGCATCCTTTACAGCCTTCACTGCTTCAGCCGGCGGAACCACTATTACTGCGCCATCCACTTTTTCAGGAAGCGTTTTGAGGCTTTTGTAACATTTCTCACCATCGATTTCCTTAGCATTAGGATTGACCGGATAAGTTGTGTAGCCTTTTGCCTTAAGCTCTTTCAATGCAGAGTTTCCGAACTTCCTGCCGCTCCTTGAGACACCGACGACCTGTTATTTCGATTACCTAAATTTAGCTTTAAGTTTTATAAGTTTCCATCGAACATAAGAATAATTAACTAAAAAGAAATAAAGTGATGAAAGCAATTCTTTACAAAGACGGCTGTACAGCCGATGAACTGAAATTTGGGGAAGTTGAAACGCCTTCTCCTTCTTCGAAACAAATTTTGGTTAAAGTAAACGCTGCCGGTGTAAACCGGGCTGATGTTATGCAGCGCGAGGGTTACTATCCGCCGCCGAAAGGCACTAGCACAGTTCTCGGGCTGGAAATTGCCGGCGTTGTTTTTGATACCGGCAGCGGAGTAACAAGATGGAAGAAAGGAGATAAAGTGTTCGGTCTAATTCCCGGCGGCGGTTATGCCGAGTACGCAATCTTAGAGGAAGAAATGGCGATGCCGCTCCCTGCCAGTTTAAGCATGAGCGATGCGGCTGCAATACCGGAAGTTTTTTTAACTGCTTATCAAGCATTGATTTATTACGGTAAAATTCAAAGCGGTGAAACAGCCTTAATCCATGCGGGCGCAAGCGGTGTTGGTACTGCCGCTATCCAGATTGCAAGAGAGATGAGCGCAAATATTATCATTACTTCTTCAAAAGAAAAGCATGAAGCGTGCATTAAGCTTGGTGCGGAAAAAGCAATCGACTATAAGCACGAAGACTTTTATAAGGAGGTAATGAAATACACCGGCGGAAACGGCGTTGATGTTATCGTTGATTTCATCGGCGGTCCTTATCTGCAAAAGAATATAAATTGTCTGAAGACTGACGGAAGATTAATAATGCTTTCTCTTCTTGGCGGAAGCAAAGTAAGTGAGCTCGATATTAGAAGCATGATCGGCAAGCGGCTTTCTATTATAGGCTCGGCTCTGCGCTCACGAAGTCTCGATTACAGGATTAAACTCGTAAAAGACTTTTCAGCTTTTGCTCTTGAAAAATTTGCAGTATGTAAACTTCACCCGGTAATCGATAAAGTTTATAACTGGAAAGACGCCGCCGAAGCTCATAAAAGGATTGAAGCCAATAAGAACACCGGTAAAATAGTTCTTGAAATAAATTAAGAACAAATGATTCCAAATTCTCGGCGAAATCACTGATGTAAGGCTCTTAAGCTTAATCATTAGTTCAAGAAACGATTTTTTGTTACGACATTTGTTGGCTCAATGCCCTTACTTCCTGCTTCTCTACTAAAGTGAGATAGTAGGTTAAAATTCTCTCCTTTTGAGAAAGGGTAGGATAGGGTCGTTATTTAAGCAGCATCATTTTCTTTACTAAAAATGCGCTTTGTTTTCCATCGAGTGATTTAGCTCTTAAAACGTAAAAATATACTCCGGATGGCAGACCTATTCCATTAAAGGCTGCTTTATGGTCTCCCGCTGTCTGGATTGTGTTAACAATCTCCTGAACCTTCACTCCGATAACATTATAAATTTGAATCTCCACTTTGCTGTTTGCCGGCAGCGAATATTTTATTTCCGTTGTAGGATTAAATGGATTGGGATAATTGTTAAACAATGCGTAAGCCTGCGGCGTTAAATTTATGTTGAACTCTACTTCTTTCAGATAATGAGCCGTACCGTTAAGATTAATTTGCTTCAGGCGGTAGAAAATATTTCCGACATAAGAAGATGTATCCAGTTCATCGCTGAATGAGTAGCTCGCCGGGGCAGTATTCTGGCTTGCAATAAAACCGATGTTCTGCCAGTTCTCGGCGCCCATCTTCCTGTCTATTTCGAAACCGAGATTATTCTTTTCTACCTGTATCGTCCAGTTAAGCTGAACAGTGCTTGAGCTGACATCTGAAGAAAAGGACTCTATCTCAACAGACATAGAACTGTCAATTGAAAAAGCTGAATCGCTTTGAACGGAATAAGGAAAGTTTGCATCAACCGCACTGCCGGATGATATGGACGCAATTGAAATTCTTAACCTGCAGTTTGATGAAGAAATGCCGGGTACATTCCATGCATAGTTTTCCGAATCGCCCGGAAAGCTTTGAACGATATTCTGCCAGCTTTGCCCGCCGTTTAATGAATATTCAATGTTAACGGACTTGACACCGGACGAAGTCCATTTTATGTTGTGTACCGTGTCTGCTTTCCATTTTTCGCCTCCGTTTGGCGCGTTAAGAAAAATTAAAGGATATTTAAATGCTCTATAGCTCCATTGCCCGTATTGAAACGACATTTCTAAGGCAACGCTTCCTTCAGCGTCTACCTCGGTTACTGTTGGATTGGCAGTCCCCCACCCAATCAAGCTATTATCATTATCAAATCTCTGCACATAGCCCATCGCGTCACCGTAAATATCGGGATTGTTCCTGTATTGCCATACTAAAGTTGCGGTTTTACTTAACTCGTCTAGCTTATATTCAACCCCTCTCGAAAACGGCGGAGTATGAAAATTGCCGTCATCGAATAAAGTAATATCGCCATTCGGCAGTCTTCTAATTGCATGCTGATGCGAGAAGCCGAGGTTGTCGTTTATAAAAGTAAATTGATTGTTATTTCCTCCAAGTCGCCAGATAATGTTCCCGGTTTTAAGGTCTATATCTGTTATCTCATCAAGATGCCTTGATGAAAGAAGGATCGAAGTGCTGTCGCTGTTTATCTCGATTGCATTGGAATGGACATAATCAATCGATGCTGCTGTTAGGTCTTCATGTGTAGCATCTGTAATTTTGAAATGATCCCAGCTTCGCCATTGGAAAAAAACATTGCCGGATTTGTCGAGCTCCTGAATGATAATCCCGGTTACAGTAGCATTAGGATTTCCGCCCGGAACAATTTTACTCATATCGACTTTTTCGTAATCATCGGCAAGCAAGAAATAGTTGCCGTTCGGCAGTACCCGCAGCTCATGAACATCAGTAATATAACCATTGCCGCATGCGAAGCTGTCGACAATTGCAAAGGATGAATTCATTCCATAAAACTTATGCGTACTCATGTTGTAGTAAGTTATTAACCCTGTCGGCTGCACTTTAAAGTCAAAGCATGGCGCGGGCATCTTTCTATAAAAAACCGGGTTTCCATAATTGTCAACAACCATAAGGTAATTGCCGTAAGAGTTCCCAATCTGAACTGAGAAATTACTTAAGAAAATATAGCCAGGATCCGGGTTATTAAATTGCGTAACTGAGAGTTCGGGAAAATCATCCGGAAGATCTTTTAACCCTGTCACTTTATTAAGCTTTTTAATTTTGCCTATAGGTATAGATGCAGCAGAACTATTTATTGCACCCATCCCGATTAATTCTTTCAATATAGCCTCGCTCTTAAACTCTTCGCTGAAGTTATTGGATGAGATTGTGAAATTGAAAGTGGTGTCTTGTAAAAACTTTCCCGATAAAGTTTTTATTCCATGTGAAATTTTAACTGCTACATTTTCCCCGCTTGTAAATGGAACAACGGGCTGAAATAAAATTGATTCTTGATCGCCGGCTAAAATTATTTTGCCCGGATGATTACCGCTAATCGATCCGGTTACATTAATAAACGACTGAGATTCAATACTCGATTTATCCAGTCTTTCTGAAGCACGGATAATTATATTTGATTGAGGAGTAACACAAATAGCTCCCGGGATGGGCGATAAGTAAACAATTTTCGCTTGATCTGATGTATTTGCAAAAGAGATAGTCAAATCAAGAATGAAACTCTCTAAGATTGTAAATCCGATAATTAATGAAAGGATTGGAATGTTGATGACCACCAAATGACTGTAAAATTTTTTCATCTGACATTTTCCTGCGAATCATAACCTTTTTCTAAAGTTTTAATGCTTTCGACAAGTGCATAACGTCCAAAGTTTAATTTTAAGTGACGACACAACCAATTTAAATTTTTCCAAGTCAAACTGAGTAGAAATCCCGGTCTTAAGTTTATGTAACTCAAATAATCCCATTTTAGTCTAAAAGCTAATAAACCGGTATTCTCTTTTAATTTGTCTTAAATTAATATTTCGAAGAGGTGTTATATGAAAAGATTACCTGCTTTAGTTTTTACTGCAGTAATATTAACGTTTTTTAGTAAGACAATTTTTGCTTTCGACGTTGTTACCAAAACTTATGATTTTAAGGATTTTTCAAAAGTTGAGGTAAGCAGCGGAATGGTTTTAACCGTAACTCAATCGAACTCCTACAGTGTTGAGGTAAAAATCGATAGCAACGATCTTAAACATTTTCGTGCAGAACAAAAGGGAGACAAGGTTGAGTTTTACCTAAAGAATAATTTCTTTTCTTTCTTTGGGTACAGACATGGAAGGATTGAAGTAAACATTAAGATGCCTGCATTAACAGGCGTGGAGCTAAGCGGAGGCGCTTTCGGAAACATCACCATGGATATTTCTTCAAAAAATTTTTCAAGCGAATTGTCAGGTGGAGCTAAGCTGCATGGAAATTTAACATGCGGAAACTCAAGGTTGGATTTGTACGGTGGAAGCCGGGTTAATATAAAGGGAGAAGCAAATAATTTAAGAATAGAAGGTTCCGGCGGCAGTACATTCGATCTAAAAGATTTATCTGTTAATAATGTCGATACTGAGCTTTCCGGCGGCACACATGCTACGGTTACAATGAACGGAATTCTTAACGCAGACCAAAGCGGTGGCTCCAGATTAACTTACTACGGCAAGGCAACTCTCGGCAAAACCGATTTCAGCGGCGGCTCAGGCATTTCAAAAGGTAATTAATACTTTAAAGACAACCGGTATCTCCAAAGTACCGGTTGTCTTTTGACTTTGCTTTCATCTCTCTACCTCTTATTTTCAGCATTGTAATTTTTCATCGAATAATATCTAATATGCTGAAAACTCTTTTAATAATTCCTCCTTTTACACAGGTTAATACGCCGTACCCTTCTACAACGCAGCTTGCTGGATTTTTAAAAGCAAAAGGATATCCTGCAGAAAACTTTGATATGTCGCTTTCCGTTTTCTTAAAGATTTTCTCTGAAGAAGGATTAAAGAAAATCTTTACCGCAGTTAAACAGAGTGACTATCGCGATGACTTTGTTGAAAGAGCCATATCTCTTGAAGATCAATATGTAAGCAGAATCGATTCGATAATAAATTTTTTACAGGGGAAAAACCCGAACCTCGCTTACAGAATAATTGGCGAAGGTTTTATTCCGCAGGGTGAGTCATTTACAAAACAGACAGATGAGCTTGAAGCATTCGGATATTTCGGGCTTCAGGATAAGGCTAAATATTACTGCTCGCTTGTTATTGATGACCTTACCGAAATTATCCGCAAGACGATTACTCCCCATTTCGGGCTAAGCCGATATGCGGAGAAGATCGCAGTAAGCCCTCCAACCTTCGACCATATTCTACTTGAACTGGAGCGCAAGCCTAATTTGGTAGAAGAGACAATTACTGAAATTACAAATTTCAAAATTAAAACTTGCAATCCGGATCTGGTTGGTTTTACAATTCCATTTCCCGGCAACCTGCTTGGAGCTTTAGTTTCAGCAAAATATATCAAAAAGAATTTTCCCGGAATAAAAATTGTCCTGGGAGGCGGGTATATTAACACCGAGCTAAGAAGTTTAAGCGACGCGCAGATATTCAATTATGTTGATTTTATTACTTACGATGACGGAGAGTTGCCTCTGCTAAATATCATTCAAAACATTGAAGCAAAACTTCAAGGCAGCAGATGGGTAAGAACTTTTGTGATTCAAAATAACGAACTGGAATATAGAGATGATGCCGCCTTAAAAAGTATTAACCACAATGATCTTTTTCCTCCATCGTTAGATGGAATAAAACCTGATGATTACATCGCAATGACTGAAATGCTTAATCCTATGCACCGCATTTGGTCGGATGGCTACTGGAACAAATTGATGATCGCCCACGGCTGCTACTGGCGTAAATGCGCCTTCTGCGATGTTACACTCGATTACATTGGAAGATATTCTCCTGCTAATGCAAAGGTCATTGTCGATTGGATGGAGGACTTAATTAAGCAAACCGGGAAAGCATCATTTCATTTTACCGATGAAGCTGCACCGCCCGCGGTTTTGCGTGAGCTTTCACTCGAATTGTTAAGAAGGAAGCTGCAGGTTAGCTGGTGGGGAAATATAAGATTCGAAAAAACATTCACAAAGGATTTATGCAGATTGATGGCTGCTTCAGGTTGTGTTGCGGTAAGCGGCGGTCTTGAAGTTGCCGATGATAGACTATTAAAGCTAATTAACAAAGGAGTAACTATTAAACAGTCTGCCGGGGTATGCAGAAATTTTAGAGACTCGGGAATAATGGTTCATTCATACTTAATGTATGGTTTCCCATCCCAGGCAGAGCAGGAAATAATTAATAGCCTTGAGCTTGTAAGGCAATTTGTAAAGAACGATCTTTTTCAGTCGGCGTACTGGCATTTATTTACTCTAACAGTCCACAGTCCGGTTGCGCATAATGCGGATAGATTCGGAGTGAAAATACTCTCACCCTCGGATAATCCTTTTGCAAATAACAATCTTGTTCATTACGATTTAACCGGAATAGATTACGAGAAATATTCCACCGGGTTGAAGAAAGCTCTTTATAACTTTATGCACGGAGTTGGACTTGAGTGGGATGTAACTAAATGGTTTGAATTTGATGTACCTAAAGTTTCATTTGAGAAAAATCTAATTGAAAAATTTCTGTCTAATGAAAAACTTTCAAAAGACGATTTGAACTCTGCTGCTGTATGGTTTGGCAGCATTCCGGTTATCAAGAGATTAAGGACTAACGAATATTCCTTGTCTTTACATACTTCGTCGCTCCATGCAGAATGGCTTACAACCCAAAAGATTGGGGAGTGGATTTTGAGCTTT
>JAJYIL010000049.1 GCA_021790055.1 Bacteroidota bacterium | reverse complement strand
ATATTTACTTCAACTTAAGAAAGAAAAAAGGAATCTCAATAGACGATGCAAGAGAAACCGTAAAAAGAGATTTATTTTTCGGTGCAATGATGGTTAGAGAAGGCATGGCTGACGGAAGCGTTTCAGGATCAACTGCCTCCACAGCCGATGTCTTGAGAGCCGGCATTCAATGCGTTGGTATGCCGGAAGGAATTTCAACCGTATCAAGCTTCTTCCTGATGGTCTTCCCTGAGAAAACTTATACGTTTGCAGACTGCGCAGTTGTTCCAAATCCAACGGCAGAGCAGCTTGCAGATATCGCAATATCATCGGCAGAAAATCATGCGAAGCTTACTGGAGATAAATCTTACATCGCTATGCTTTCATTTTCTACTAAAGGAAGCGCCGAACATGAGCTTGTAGACAAAGTTTTGGAAGCGTTAAAGATTGCAAAATCTAATCGACCCGACCTTATAATTGACGGCGAGCTTCAATTTGACGCCGCAATCGTTGATTCGGTTGGAAGAAGAAAAGCGCCGGGCAGCGAAGTAGCCGGACGGGCAAACGTTCTTATCTTCCCGGATTTGAATTCGGGAAATATCGGCTACAAGATTGCACAGCGTCTCGGCAAATGCGAAGCAATCGGTCCTATTATTCAAGGATTGAAAAAGCCTTACTTCGATTTAAGCCGCGGCTGCAGCGCCGAAGACATAGTAAATACGGCTTCAATTGCAGCCTTGATGAGTTGAATCCTGTTGCTCGATTCTTGATTCTCGATACTCGATTTCTTATCCGGTATCGAGAATCTGAGTGTCCTCTATGCGAGAGATTTTATCTTAGAATTAACTTAGTAGAACCCCATCACTCTATTTTTCTTCTAATAATTCCTTTTAGACATTATACATTCAAGAATGAAGTGAATTTCACACTTGCTTCCCGTCACCCATATAGCTACAGACTTTCTGCAAAATTTTTTATAATTACTATAAGTTGAATTAAATCTCTTTTGTGGTAACTTCGAAATTCCTAATCTTTGTTATCTTCAAGAGAAGATAGACAAAGATAAAGGTTATTTTCAACTTTATCTTTGGCTATACGCTAAATATAGAAACATAATCTTTCATTCTAAAAAAAATTGTGGAAATGTTACTTTATAATTCTTCCTTTTTACATGGCGATGATCGGGATATGATTCTTTTCGAATCAAACCCGTTCCCGATGTGGATATATGAACTTAATACTCTGAAATTTTTAGAAGTTAATGATGCAGCAGTTGAAAAGTACGGCTACACGAAAGAAGAATTTCTTAGCTTAACTCTAAAAGATATTAGACCTGAAGAAGACGTTGACCGGCTTATGGAAAATGTTAAAAGGGAAACAACATCGTATCAATGGTCAGCCGGATGGCGGCACAAGAAAAAAGACGGCTCCATTATCGACGTTGAAATTATTTCTCACGAAATAGTTCAAAATGGAATTAAAGCCAGGCTTGTAATTGCGAACGATGTTACCGAAAGAAAAAGAGATCAAGAAAACTTAAGGCTTGTAATTGAATCTTCGCCAAATGCAATGGTCCTGACAAACAACCGGGGAATAATTTCATTGATTAACAAACAGACGGAAGATTTATTCGGGTACCGGAGAAGTGAATTAATGGGCAAACCGCTGGATCTTCTAATTCCGCCGAGGTTCAAAAAAGCATATAAAAAAGACGAAGTAGATTATTTTAAGAACCCTAACCTGCGGGAACTAACACACAGGGAAGAACTTTACGGCCTGCATAAAGACGGAAGAGAAATTCCCCTGGAGATAGGTCTTAATCCCTTGATGTTAGATGACAGCCTTTCGGTTATTGCAAGCATAATTGATATAACCGAAAGGAAAAAGGCTCAGGAGAATTTAGTTAAAGCGGAAAGTCGTTACCGTTCTACACTCGAGCACATGATGGAAGGATTTCAAATTCTTGATAATGAAATGAGATACCTCTACCTAAACAAGGCTGCTGAGGAGCATGGAAGAAAAACAAAGGAGAAATTACTTGGACACACTATAACTGAAGCCTACCCGGGAATAGAAAACACTGAAATGTTTTCAAAGCTAAAAGAATGCATGTCAAATAAAATTCCTATTACAATTGAAAATGAGTTTGAGTATGCCGAAGGACAAAAAGCCTGGTTCTTGTTAAATATGGAGCCGGTGCCGGAAGGAGTCCTAATCTTATCTAAAGACATAACTTATGAAAAGCAAACAGATAAAGAGTTGCAGCTATACCGCAATAACCTTGAAGGTCTTGTTGTAGAACGAACCGCTCAGTTGGAAGAAAGGACCAGGGAACTCAATGCTGCGTTGGAGCTTCAACGGGAAATTGAAGAAAATCTGAGGCTTATTTTTGAAAGTATAAATGATTATGGTATTATTCTCTTAGATATAAACGGTTTGATTAAGAATTGGAACTCCGGGGCTGAAAAGCTTACCGGGTATAAGCAAGATGAAATTTCAGGAAAGCACATCTCAACAATATTCACGCAAGAAGATCAGGAGAAAGATTTTCCTAACATGGAGCTTAGTCAGGCTTTAACACTGGAAAAATACGAGGCGGAAGGATGGAGATTAAAAAAAGATGGAAGCCGGTTCTGGACTTTAAGCATTATTAATGTATTAAAAGATAAGCGCGGCAACACAACCGGATTCATCAAAATAATAAAAGATATGACCGAAAAGATGAAGGCTGCCGAAAAGCTGCGTGAACATTCTCTAAAGCTTGAAGAACTGAATAAGGAACTCGAATCTTTCAGCTACAGCGTGTCCCATGACCTAAGAGCGCCGTTGCGCCATATTGCCGGCTTTATCCAGCTTCTCGAAAAGGATATTGCCTCAGGCTTAGATGATAAAGATAAAAAGTATTTCAATTATATCACCGCGTCTGTAAAGAAGATGGGATTACTAATAGACGATCTCCTTGCTTTCTCTAGGATGGGCAGGGCTGAGCTTACAAAAGCAGATATTAATCTTTGTGAATTGGTTAAAGAATGCATCGGAGATTTATCCGACGATCTTATCGGCAGAGACATAAAATGGGTAATCGGTAAGCTGCCTAAAGTTACCGGGGATAAAGCATTGCTTAAACAGGCAGTCTTAAACCTTATCTCCAACGCCGTCAAATACACAAAGCAAAAATCAGAGGCAGTAATAAAAATTGGAGTTGAGACTAGGTCAAATGAATTTGTTTTCTATATAAAAGATAACGGCGCGGGCTTTGATATGAAATATGTTGACAAACTATTCGGAGTCTTCCAGCGTCTTCACAGCGAAAGCCAGTTTGAAGGCACCGGCATTGGCTTAGCCAGCGTTAAAAAGATTATTAACAGGCACGGCGGCAAGGTCTGGGCTGAATCAGAAGTGAATAACGGCGCAGCATTTTATTTCACTCTTAAAAGAAGAAAGGAAGAATATGGACGGCTTTAAAAGAATTTTACTTGCAGAAGACGACGAGAAAGATATTGAACTAACCTTGTCGGCTTTGGAAGAATGTAAACTGGCAAACGAGGTTGTAGTTGTAAACGACGGTGAGCAGGCGCTTGATTATTTATACCGGCGCGGTAAGTTTACCGAGCGAACAAACGATAATCCCGTAGTTATTCTTCTCGATATTAAAATGCCGAAGGTTACTGGACTGGAAGTACTTAGACAAATAAAATCCGATGGAAATCTAAAAAAAGTTCCTACCGTAATTTTAACGTCATCAAGAGAAGAAAAGGACTTGATTGCAGGATACGAGCTTGGCGCAAATGCTTATGTAGTAAAGCCGGTTGATTTTGAAGAATTTATAAGAGCCGTAAAGGAGCTTGGTTTATTCTGGGCAATAATAAACGAGCCGCCGCCCTTTACTGCAAAGAAAAATTGAATTAAGCCTTATGCAGAAAATTTAATTGATTATTGAGATTTGAAAAATGAGCATCGAATATTAATATAGCATGAATTCTAAATGTTCAACTTTCATTGCTTAATTTTCAATCGCCAAAAAAAAGGATTTATAAAGATAATTTTTACTGAAATACCGCGGGGATAACATGAATAAAATAATCAAAATTCTTCACCTGGAAGATGATGAGAAAGATGCTCTGTTAATTCACGAAACTATCAATTCCGCGTTGGCTTTATGCAATATTAAAAGAGTAGAAAATAAAACAGATTTTTCTGAAGCCTTACGAAATGAAAAATTCGACTTGATAATTTCGGATTTTGCTCTGCCGTCTTTTAATGGATTGGAAGCGCTGACTATAGCCAGGGATATAGCCCCGGATATCCCGTACATTTACGTTTCCGGTTATATCGGTGAAGAACGAGCAATAGAAGCGTTAAAAATGGGAGCGACCGATTATGTCTTAAAAGATAAGCCTGCCAAGCTTATCCCGGCAATTTATAGAGCTCTCCGTGAAATTGAGGAAAGAGACAAGCGCCGTGAGGCTGAAATAGCTCTTAAAGAATCGGAAAGATTCTCCAGGTCAACTTTGGATTCTGTTAGAAATCAATTAGGAGTAATTGAAGAAAGCGGTAAAATTCTATTTACAAATAAAATGTGGAAAGAGAATTTTAATAAGCTTTCACCTATTCCTCAAGGATTATTTGAAGGTGAAAATTATCTTTATAAATGCAATGAAACAAAAGAAGGGAAAAAGTTTGCCGCAGGCATAATGTCCGTTATAAACGGATTAAAAAAAGAATATGCTCAGGAATATTCATATTCTTTACATGGCAGGATAATATGGTTCGTAAGCTTTGCCAGTAAATTTGAGGATGAAGGTCCGGTTCGCCTTATAATAACGCACGTAGATATTACCGATAGGAAGAATGCAATTGAAAGAATTGAATTAAGCGAAAAGCGGTATAAAGCGTTGTTTGATCAAAGCCCTAATGCTATTCTTGAATATACATACGACGGTAGAGTGATTGCTGCAAATAAGCAAGTTATCGAGCTCACCGGAACTTCAATAGATGAACCCGGAAAGATTCACCTAACCAACAGCTTAACCGAGGAAGGCAAAAAAACAGCTTCGGAGTATTACCGGCGTACCCTGGAAGGCAAGTCTTATAACTTTGATCTTCAAGCGGTAACAAAAGATGGCGCCTTAAAAATCTGGAACACTACCAGCATCCCGATTATAATTAACAATAAGATTGAAGGTGTCTTCGGCGTTATACAAGACGTAACCGAAGAGAGACTTTCTGAAGAAAAAATAAGGAAGTACATTTCACAGCTTGAAACTGCAATCTCCGTAGAACAGAAAATACTATCTTCGGACTTCAATATTAATAGTATTATGAACCTGATAATCGGGAATGCTCAAGAAATTACTCAAGCAGACGGTGCAACCATCGGCATGGTCGAAAATGAAGAAATCAACTTTAGAGTATATTCAGGAATTTATAATAACTTTGAGCCGTTGAAGCTTAATATTAACTCAAGCCTTTCCGGGCAGTGTTATAAAACAGGCGAATTTATTATTTGCCAGGACACATACAAAAATGAGATCGTAAATCAAAAGGTCTGCAGGAAAATGGGAATACGCTCCCTGTTCATATTCCCTCTTAATTATAATAATAAAATAGTAGGCATACTTAATATTGCCTACAAAAAACCTAACGCAGTAAGGGAAGAATTTATCAGCTTGATGAAGCTGCTCTTAGTCTTTCTCGCTTCCGCCATGAGTCTTGCAGAAAAGTTTGAAGCAAATAAAAGGCTTACCGAAGAAAAGACAAAAGCCCTTGAACAGTTAAAGCAGAGCGAAGAGCTTTATAGAAATTTATTTGAAGCCGCGCCTATCGGCATTGCCAGAATTTCGCCGGAGGGACATTTTCTCGATTCGAATATGGCATTGCAGGAAATGCTTGATTATTCCGCTGAAGAGTTTAAAAATATGGAAATAGTTGATATAACCTTCAATGATGACAAGGCTAATACTCAAATGCTGTTGAACTCAGCTCTTTCTTCTGGAAACAAAATAATAAAATTCGAGAAAAGGTATGTCAATAAGCATGGTAAAAGCATCTGGGTTAACATTACATCAACTGCCGTAAAAAACGCTGAAGGTGAAATACTATATCTCATCACAATGGTAGAAAATATTAATGACAAGAAAGCTGCAGATCTTGCCTTAAAGGAAAGTGAAGAAAAATACAGGATGCTGTTTGAGAAAAATTTAGCCGGCGTTTACCTCTCTACTATTGAAGGGAGAATCATTTCATGCAACCATGCCTTTGCCGCTATATATGGATATAACTCGCCTGAAGAAATTCTAAGTATAGAAGCCAGTAATCTTTATACTAAAAATGCCGGCAGAGATCAATATATGGAGTTTTTAATTAGAGAGCATTCTCTCAGAAATTTTGAATTCATAGGTAAGAAAAAAAACGGCGATACCGTATGGCTGCTTGAAAATGTAGACCTTGAAAATGATTACAACGGAAACCCTGCCTACATCTTCGGGACGTTACTCGACATTACAGAAAGGAAAAAAGCTGAGGCTAATATATTGCAGGCAAAAGAAAAGGCAGAAGAGATGAGCCGCCTTAAATCAAGCTTCCTTGCAAACATGAGCCATGAATTGCGTACTCCTCTAATCGGTATCTTAGGCTTTTCACAAATATTAAACGAAGAATTAACCGATACAGAGCATAAGGAAATGACGGAAACTATACTAAAAAGCGGCAACAGGCTTTTAGATACCTTAAATCTAATTCTCGATCTTTCCCGCATTGAAGCCGATAAAATAGATATGGTGCCTGAATCATTTGACGCCGTTGATACTATTAAAGAACTAATAAAGCTTCATAAAACTGCTGCCGAAAATAAAGGTTTGTCGCTTCAATTTACCCCAAAACTTAAACTTTTAGAGCTTAACTTAGATAAACAGATTTTTATTGAAATAGTTGAGAATATTATTAATAATGCAATTAAATTTACGTTAAAAGGTTGTGTTACCGTACAGGTACAAGAAGAAAAGCATCGCGGTAAAAGAATGGTGGTTCTAAATGTAATTGACACTGGTATCGGTATCCCAAGTGGAAGTATAAAATACATCTTCGACGAGTTCCGGCAGGTCAGCGAAGGTTATTCGCGCAGCTTTGAAGGATCGGGATTGGGATTAACAATTACCAAAAAGTTTGTCGATAAACTTGGTGGTAAAATTGCAGTTGAAAGCGAAGAAGGGCGCGGCTCGGTGTTTACCGTAAAGCTGCCTGTTAATATGAATACAGATGAAAATTCTGAAATCACCGAAAATTCTGCTAATCCATCTATAGATGGCAAGCCTCCAAAAACCATTTCTTCAAACGGTACGCTAAATTCAATTTCAAAGCAGGCTAATGAAGTTGAAGATAGTAGTAAGCAGAAGATACTGCTTGTTGAAGATGACGAGACATCCCGGCTTTTAACAGGCATGTATCTTAAGGCTAAGTACGAAGTCGACAATGCTATCAATGCCCGCGAAGCAATTCATAAGACTTCTGAAAAAAAATATGATATTATTTTGATGGATATAAACCTTGGCGCAGGGATGAATGGGACGGACGCCGCAAAAGAAATAAGAAAAAATCCGTTCTACAAGAATAAGCCTATTATTGCTATTACTGCCTACGCTATGAAAGGCGATAAAGAAAAATTTATTGCTGCCGGGTTATCAAATTATCTTTCCAAACCATTTACAAAAGCACAGCTTCTAAATGTTATAGAAGAATCCCAGAAGTGAATTAAATACCTCTATACTTATTTTTGTTTTGTTAATTTAGTTTTCCCAGTAACCGTTTTATTTCACATCACGGGCTTACTAAAAATCTTTTCATTTAATTTCGGATTAACTTCTACTTTGTTTATAACAATAACCTGTTGCGCATTAGTCCCCGGCGTTATGGAAACAATCTTGCATGCATACATTACACCATCCACTTTTTTATAATTGCTGAATAAAGACTGCATCAGATGCTCTTTTCCTTTATCGCCGATTTCCCCTTCCCATTTTAGTTCAAGACCTGAAGCCTGGTCAATATAAATATAACTCATGATATTTTTTTTCTGAACCACTCTTAATTTATAAGCTATCTTACCGTTAACAGTATCCTTACCAATTAAACGAACAATACTTCCTTTCGATTTATAATCTACAAGCGGTCCGTCAATGTCCGATGCACCACGCATGTTCTCAACAATATTCACCGGCAAAGGCTGCGCTTCGTTGTTACCGGAGAATGGATTTATTATCCAGCCTGAATTTCCATTCAAAACTCTAATTATCTCTTTGCCATTATATACCATTTCCTCCCTCATCTTAAATGGACGCTCTATCGTAACCGAAAAAGGACCGGCTTCGTTAGGTGAGAATGAAATAGTTCCCGTTAAACGCTGGCTATGTACCGACAGCAGCTTATCGTATCCTCCCCTTGCCTTTTCGTATTTGGAAATTATCTGATCGACTGTTTGCGCATTTACAGGCAAATATATAATAAAAATAAAGCAAAGAATTGAATAATATTTTTTCATACAAACAAAATATATTGTGATTAATTAGATTAAATGAATCTTATTTGACAATATAAAATATAAAAAATAATCCTTAATTCAATATTCCTTTTCAATTGAATTATATTAATAATTTTTCATCAAATTCTATATTATGCAATTTTAAAAATCCTTTTAATTTATCAATATATTGCTGCGCTTTATGATGAGGTTCCTGCTTCTTTATATAATTTCTAACTCTTACAACGCTAGTTCACTAATAGAAAATGCTGAATATCCATGCTGCCAGGCAAAATGAGATGCTGTTAATTTTTCGTAGTTTATCCAGCTAAAAGATTCTCATTTAAGAATATTCAATACTTCGCTAATTGCATATTTAGGATTAAGAGATAATAAGGCATGGCAATGATCAGCAACTCCATTAATCATTTCGAGATGATAACCGCTCTCTCTAGCTTTCTCAAAAATATGATTAAAAAATTTAAATCTGATTTCTTTTGTTAAAAGAGGATTGCGTTCCTTAATACTCCAAACAGTATGAATCCAAATTTTATAATAAATATGTCCCATCAATATCTCCCAAATTATTGTAACAATTTAAAATAAATAGAATAGCCCAGAATTGCCCAGTCGTTTACGACTGGACCAAAAAAATTAAAAAAATAAAAATTCAAGCAGGATTTTCCGGCGCAGCCGGAGTCTCATTATTAACAGCATTTTCCGGCTGGGTTGATAAAACATATCTCTGATGTCTTGCATAATCGTTCTCAAAAATTTGTTTGCCAACGCCCGCAACTTTTGAAATCATCGAATAACAGTTATTTAAAATAATAAGATTATCCTGTGTTAATGTAGGGCGTCCTCTTTTAAAAGCCTCCTGGTCTCCATCAGCATGATTAAGCTCCTGTCTGAAAGTATCTATCTCATCAATCTTTTCCTGGGTATAGTTTGCCGCAATTAATTTTACGGAATATTTTACAGCAGCAGTATGGAAGTCCCGCATAAAATCTTTCATTCTTAACTGGTTGTTCCTGGCTTTATCATATGCTTTATATCCGAATTCATCCCAAATTACCGGGCTTCCCGGAAAAGCTTTTTCGATATAATATTTTGAACCCTGAAACTTATTTCTGCACGCCTCCATTTTATCATTGACTGTTTCAGTCAATTGTTTAAGGCTGGCAATACGCTGTGCATTGCTCTGTGCTTCATCCGCATCGGTGATAAGTTTTAAGAAGCCGGTTGTAAATTCAGGCTTGCCGAAGTCCGGATCGAACTCAATAAATTTTGCCTGGTCTTCAATGAAACAGTTGTAAATACCTTTAGCTTCATCCCTCATTTTTTCGTCAGGACCTTGATAAATCCTTTTGACGGGCTGCATCATGTTCATGATATTTTTTCCTTTTATTTTGTTGTAAATAATAAGGCACCCAAAGTCTTATAGACATTGTGTGCCTGTGTTTGGAATTTGTAATCATTTATTACTAATAAATTATGCTTATTCGTCACTGTATTTGAGATTTTTAGAAAAAAATCCGGCTTCCGGGTGCCAAAAGGTATCTTCGCCTCTTTGCTGAAAGTCTTAGCCTTTTCGCAGCACACTTTCGGAAGTTCGCTGCTTACCTTCGTCACATTTTTGTTAATCATCGATATATCGCTGGAAACATTCGTCACATATCTGGATGTCCTCGCCCTCACGCTGAGCATTTTCGCCGCCTCGCTGGATGTCTTCGCTACATCGCAGCACATCTTCGCCGGCGGAGACACACTGCGAACTGCCGAAGATGAACGGCGAAGTGCCGAAGTAGTATAAATAAATGCAGGAAATAAATAATTGTTTGGATAAGTGTAATTTTGAGAAAGAGGTAACATCCACCTGAACAAAGTAAAATGTCTTGTAAAATCCGAAGAAAGATTATAATGAACCGGACACTTATTCATAACACCCGAATTCCTTTAACACCATTTTGACAGGCTTAAAACTGGATGTCTGTCTCTGCAAATTCTATTTAGATATAAATAAAATTTTAGAGGGGGCTGGGATAGAAGTTAGCAACTAACTCCCTGAAAAATTTTAGATGCGTAAAACTTTCATATTTAACTTAAGCATTAAGCTATTGAGATGCAAGAAATTAAGAAATTTTTATAAAACTTTTTTCGGAGCGTAAAAGAGATGCAAACACCCAACGTTTTTGAAGCGTTGGATGTTAGTTCCTTTCTGTAATTTTTAATTATGGTTCTATTCCGAGAATTAATAAAGGTACTGGAGGATTACTTCTTCCATGTCTTAAAATATTATATACTTCGCCTTTAAAATAAGCTACACCGGAAGACATTTGGGATTGCATAATCTTAGTAGGTAAGATTTCAATTCCAACATTTATCAAACCACCCGAATAAAAAAGTAGATGTTTTACAAATAAATCAAATGCAACAAACGCATATTTACCTAATTGTACTTCAACCGTTATTTTTATATATGAATATTCTTCAAAAATATTTTTACTTCATCATAATCAGGATTAAAATGCTTTAAAATTTTTTCTCTCGATTTATTGCATTTTGTTTTTTAAGAAACAATTCTGGTTCTTGAATGAAACCATGCCAGTCGGACGAACGTCGTCCCAGTGAGGAGCTTTGTCTCCTGGCGCAAACGCCCAAACGCTGGCAGCCTCGAATTCCGAGCTTCGGGTTTCGGTGCGCACCCTG
>JAJYIL010000048.1 GCA_021790055.1 Bacteroidota bacterium | reverse complement strand
TTGAACAAAGAACAGGCAGCATTACCCAAATAGCGTTTGAAGTAGGGTTTAATGATGCTTCCTACTTTACTTTATGCTTTAGAACGCAGTTTGGAATTTCACCCTCGCAGTATCATAAAAATAATTCGTGAAACCGCCATGCCGAAGCCTGGGCGCAAGCAGGTTAGTGTTAACTAATTGCTAAAAAACAAACCACGAATTACACTAATTCCTTCCATTACACAAAATTCATAATCTTATCAACAATCCTTATAGAATAATCCCTTCTAAAGATTTATTTATGCGAAGAATAAAAAATCATTTTAGGAGGTTCAAATGAGAACTGTTTTACCGTTCTTAATAATATTATTTCCTAAAGAACAACGGCAGAGATAACACTGACTTATAAATATGAGAGAGATTAATAACCCCAAGAATCATGATGAAATGATTGCGCTGAAGTTTCAATTAAGTCAGAACTATCCTGACCCATTTAAAGACAAGACCAGAATAAAATATTGTATTGCATACAAAACAAGAGTCTCGCTGACAATATTTAATTCGAAAGACAAGTTCGTTAAAAAAATTTTTGATAAAGAACATGAGGCAGGCGCTTTCGAAATTGAATTTGATGCCGGCTGCCTGGCTGATGGAACATATTTCTACAAGCTTCAAGCAGGGGATAATATTTATTCAAAAAAGATGATGGTAAAAAAATAACGTTTTCACCTCGCTCGCTCGGCAAGAGTAAGGGCAATAAGTCGGATAATAAATGTCGCAATTATAAGCGAGGCTTTAAATTAAAAATTAAACGGAAACCCTGTCTGGTCGGAGGGCACTCAATCCAAATTATATGTTTGAGAGACCAGCAGGGTAAATCCGGTAAAAACTAAAATTATTAATAAATCATAATCCATTGGAGTAAAATAATGTCAGCTCAAAATTTGGTATCTGCAGTATTAGCGTCTGATAAGAAGGCGAGCATTCTAGAAAAGTTAACCGGTGTTAAGACCGATCTTGGAGAAGGTGCAATTATTACGCTGAATCTTCAAGATAAAAGGCTATATATTAAAGTAGGCAATACATATATCCCGTTTATTAATATTGGATGTAATGTAATTCAGCAGCATCCTAAGATTATGCCTGGTACATTCAGCATTCAGGAATATAAGAATGACGTTTTATACGACAGGGATTTGGGTGAGATCCTCGGAGTCCTTCATGAGTTAACTAAAGTAATAGAAGAAACCTATTTTGCAGTAAACAGCGATGCAATGTCCGAGACACTTGAAGTATATGCTGCGGTTCAGAATAATGTTGGTAAAGTTTCGGGCATGGATGCTTATGCGTCGGATATGAAGGCATTTTTCAGGAAATCAAAACCTTCAAAACCCGGTACAAACACTGGCACAAATTAATTTACATAAGCACCCAGCGTATTTGAGACGTTGAGTGTTTGAATTTGATCTTTGAAATAACGCTGATACCCGATCAATAACTGAGTTTAAGTAAGAAACTATTACTCCGGAGTGTTAGATAGGCTCTGACGACTATCAGACAATTGCATGCAAGCAATTATTTTTCACTCAGGAGTGATTGCCTGAAGCTTTTGACCTTCTGTTAATTGCTAAGAAGCAAATAATTACTGCTTCTGACCGGTTGTCTGACGCTCCAGAGTGATTGTTCACCTCTCAGGAGTAGCAGTTTAAGGCAAAGGAGTGTTAGATATTTGCTATTTAACAACATATCGACACTCCGGAACGGAAGGTAGAGGCTTTATATCGGCAGCTAATCGCTCCTTACTGTTGTTGGAACACACAGGATCGGAGAAAAGAAACTCTTTAGATATAATGCTTACTCTCGTGTGTGTGAATTTAATAACTGAAAGCGGTTAACCATTGCTTCACAGCGTTAAATGTTAGCTTATAACGAGTATTCAATTTTTATATTGAAAAATAAACAAATTAGGAGGGTACTATGAAAAAAATGTTATTTTCTTTATTTGCTTTTCTTATTCTTTTTTCCCTAAGCGCTTTCGGGCGCGGCTATGATACTTCAGGGCAGAGTGATACCACAGTCGTTAGGAGACAAAGAGCAGGTCAAGCAGCAGGCATTGAAACCGTTAATAAGCTTTCTCTTAAGCTTCATAAGAATCAAAATTATCTCAGTGGCTTAAGACCTGAATCAAGAAAACATTATGACATACTCAGGAGTAAACCTGTTCCGATGAAACTCTTCAATCAAATTAGGCAGAAAGATGGAAATCTCTTTAATTTTAATAAAGAACACTCAACCTACAGACGTCAGGCAAATTTTTCTGCCAAAGGTGGATACGTCTCCGGCGGAAATCATGTACATACGATAGGCGGAATTGACCAATCGACAAACTGGACTGAAACAAATGCCGGAAATAATTATGCATGTTGGTATACAACTTCAATGAGCCGGGACGGTAATATAATAATTGCCGGAGAAGATTATGGCAAGCTGTATATATCAACAAACGGCGGCGGTAGCTGGACGGAAACACAGCCTGTGGGAAATGTATATGAAAATTGGCACACAACATCAATGAGTGCGGATGGAGATACGATAATTGCGGGGGGGTTCGGGTTATATATATCAACAAACAGAGGCAGCAGTTGGACGGAAATACAGCCCGCCGAAAATGTCTATGGCTGGCAAACTGTCTCAATGAGTTCAGATGGAACTTACATAATTGCAGGTGGAAGCAGCGGAAGATTGTATATTTCAACTAATAGCGGCAGCAGTTGGAAAGAAACGCAGCCTGCAGGAAATACTAATGAATATTGGCAAACATCCTCAATTAGTTCTGATGGAACTAAGATGATTGCCGGAATAATGGGCGGCAGGTTATATATGTCGACAAACAGCGGAAATAGCTGGACGGAAACTCAACCTTTAGGAAATTCTGATTGTTATTGGCAGACAACCTCAATGAGTTCTGATGGAACAAGAATTATTGCCGGAGTATACTTCGGCAGAATCTATTTATCTACGAATGGAGGAAGCACCTGGTCTGAAACACAGCCTGCTGGAGATATTGATAAACTTTGGGAGACAGCTTCAATTAGTTTAGATGGGACCAAGATAATTGCAGGAGAATATCCCGGTAGAATATATGTGTCGACAAATGGCGGAAGCACCTGGATGGAAATAAATTATGCAGGAAACAGTATTGAAAATTGGCAGGAAACCTCAATGAACGCAGATGGAACTAAGCTGATTGCCGGAATATATAACGGCACATTAGTCCTTTCAACTAACACTGGAAACAGTTGGACTGAAATACAGCCCGCAGACAATTATAATAAATATTGGCGAACATCTTCAATTAATTCAAATGGCATAAAGATGATAGTGGGAGACGAGAGTGGCAGATTATATTTATCAACAAACAGCGGAAGCAGTTGGGCTGAAATCCAACCTACAGGTAATTTAAACGAAAGTTGGGTTACATTATCTCTAAACTCGGACGGAACCCATATAATTGCGGGAAATTACGGCAGATTATATCTTTCTTCAAATACCGGAGGAAGTTGGACTGAAACCCAACCCGCAGGAAATGTTGATCAATATTGGTATACAACCTCAATGAGCTCGGATGGGACCAAAATAATAGCGGGAGTTACACACGGCAGGTTATTTATTTCAACGAACAGTGGAAGTAGTTGGATTGAAACCCAACCAGCAGGGAATAATGATGAACGCTGGTGGACAACCTCAATGAGCTCAGATGGCACTAAGATAATTGCAGGAGGTTATAGCGGACTATATCTTTCAACTAACGGCGGAGGCAGTTGGGCTGAAACGCTGCCAGCAGGAATTGTTGACAACTGGGCTGTTACTTCAATGAGTTCGGATGGAACTATAATAATTGCCGGATCAGTTTGGGGCAGATTATATTTATCGACAAACTTTGGCAGCAGCTGGACCGAAACCCAGCCAGCAGGAAATGCGGATGAAAATTGGCTGGCAACCTCAATGAGTTCGGATGGAACCATGATGATTGTTTCGGACGGTTTCAGCTTATATATGTCAACAAACGGCGGCATCAGCTGGGCAGAAACCCAACCTGCCGATAATGTTTATGGATGGTGGCGGACAAGTTCAATAAGTTCAAATGGAGCTAAGATGATTGCTGGAGTCAGCGGCGGCAGATTATATTTAGGCACTCCGGTAACTGTCGCAATTACAGGCAATGCAGGAATAGCAGGCGCAGTACTTGGCTACTCTGATGGTATTGTAAGGGAAGCAGCAGCAGATGAGAATGGAAATTATTCGATTAAAGTACCTTATAACTGGTCAGGAACAGTGACACCTTCTAAAGATGGTTATACTTTCAGTCCGGCAAGCAGATCTTACAGCAATATAACATCCAACCAGGCTAATCAAAACTACACTATATCGACAGCCGAATATGCAATATCCAGAAACGCAGGGATTGCCGGTGCAGTGTTAGCTTACACATACGGAACAAGTCAACAAACTGTTACGGCAGACGGCAGCGGCAACTATTCGATTAGTGTAATATATAATTGGTCAGGAAAGGTAACACCCTCCAAGCCTGGCTATACATTTATTCCGGCAAGCAGGTCATATACGAATGTAACCGGATATGTGTTAAATCAGAATTACACTCTAAATCTTAATCCGCCGGAAGTAAATTACATGTCGGTGGTTTGCGACAGCAGCTTTACTGCAGTATGGAGCAGCGTACCGGGAGCCGGAGATTACCAGATGGATATATCTTCAGATTCCGCATTTAGAAGCAGTCCTTCCGCAGTATATTTCGAGCTCTATGGATTGAAAGATACCTCTAAAGTAATATCCGGACTTACACCGGGCAGTACATATTACTACCGTGTAAGAGCGTTCGACGGTACGAATACAAGCATCAACTCGGACACGGTAAAGGTTCAGTTGTTGTTAGATCAGCCGACAAACATTACTGCATCCTCAGACAACTCTTTAAATATTGTAATCAACTGGCAGTATAGCTTTAGTGATAATATAACCGGGTTTACTATAGAAAGAGGAAACGGAGGCTCGTTTTCCGTAATATCATATTTGGATGCAAAGAACAACTTGAAGGATATGGAGAAGTCAAGCGGAGTAACATACCAAGTAGTAGGAAATGTTGATGCGAGTGCAAGATCATTTACAGATACAACTGCGGCTGAGGGAGAAAGCTATTCATACGCAGTAATAGCTTGTGACTCGCTAACTGGGGCGGTATCTTCAAACGGGATAAATGAATTGACGGAAGTGTCGAATGTTCAGATACCGTTGAAACCGCCTATAGAATTGAGAGCCGTGCAAAACAGTAACAAAATTTTATTGACATGGGAAAATAGATCTTTGATTAAACAAGGGACAGAGATTGAGCGTTCGAAGAGCGACACGCTGCATTTTAAGATGATTGTGAAGACAAAGGTAAACGATACGACTTACACGGATAAAAGCTTAACATCGAGCGGAAGATTTTACTACAGGGCTGCTTCATATAAAGACTCAGTGTTATCTGGCTACTGCAACATGGTAATGATTGATGCGACAATATCCGGTTTACAAACGCTTGACATTGAAATACCAAAAAAATATGAGCTGTATCAGAACTTTCCGAATCCTTTCAATCCTTCTACTATAATTAAGTTTGCGCTTCCGGAGGTATCGAATGTAAGTGTTGTAATCTTCAACCTACTCGGGCAGAAAGTACAGACGTTGTTCGATGGAAGTCTTGAAGCGGGCTACCATCAGATAATATTTAATGCAGATAATTTATCCTCAGGAGTGTATATATACAGAATCCAGGCGAGTCACTATTCAAGCGTAAAGAAGTTGATGCTACTTAAATAACGATCCTAATTTTATGCTTGCATATCCTGCATTTGCCAAAACTGCTACTCAAAGGGACTCGCACACTTTGTCTAGAAAGTTTTGGCTTCGCAGGATAAATTAGCATGCTTGCAGGATTATATTCCTATGATAATTTGTTGTGTACAATAAGCCGGACATGCCGGGACCAAATATGTTACTTTTCAAAGCGCGAAGATCAAGGCGCATATCCACTCTTGATGCTTTGCCCCATGCACTTTACATAAAGTTTCTTTTACATCCTGCGCAGGAATTTGTGACGAATAGATAATCAATATAGCCTGGGTCGTGGCTGCCTTGAAAGGGAAAATAAAAAATGAAAATTAAAATTAAAGGAAGGTATATTATATTTACTTCTTCATTGCTAATTATCTCCATTTGCATCGAAGGCTGCTATACTTTGGATGAGATGAATAAGGATGAGCTGAAAGCATATAAAGGTGAAAAGCAAATTTATTTGTTGACGTCAGACCTTGATAAATATGTTATTGCAAAGGACGGTTATCATATTAGTTCAGATACAGTTTTTATAACCGGTAAGAAAATAGAATTAAACGGTGAGGCTTCAAATTTCAAGGGAAAAATACCGATGAGCCAGATTGAAGATATTCGTACAAAAGGCATTAGTGTAGGTACAGCTCTTACTGTAACCTGGTTATCCATTGTTACTGTATTAGCAGTATTAGCAATGGCAGGCTCTGGAATGCTATGAAGAAATTGCTGATTATTTTGTTATTACCCGTAATAATAAATTATCTGGGCTGCTCAATAATATCAAGCTTAACGCGCGAAGAATTTAATAATGCAAAACAGAAAAATGATTTATACGTTACAGTTAAGGGAAAAGAAACGTTCTATTTCGAAGCTGGGAACTACTATGTAAAAGGGGATTCTCTTTACGGAATAGCTTCTGAAGCATTTAAAAACAACTTCAAGGAAAACATAAATTTGAATGACGTAACGGCTTTAAAAATGGAAAAAAGCTCTCTTGCTCTTACTTTGTCACTTATTGTAGGCGTAACTGGTATTGGTGTTATCTTATTTTGTATGTCATTGGGCTATGCTTTTTCACATGAGAAAGATTGGTAACACTTGTAACGCAGCCTTCGGAATAGCTGAGTAATGGAATATTGGAATTTAATTAATTACTCCAACATTCCATTACTCCAATTTAGCATCTGCGGCAGATAATTACGCGTTTGCCCGCGCAAGCTCAGGAAACTTCGTCCGTGCAAATTCAAACGCACCGAAGAAAATACCAACGTAGAACAAATCTCCTACCGCTGTATATGAGAAGAATGGAATTGCTGCCGTAAAACATTCGGCTAAACCGGCAAGAGTCATTGGATACATACTGCCGCCAAGCCATACAGCAAAGTTTGTAATTGCAAAAAACAATACCGAAGAAGAAACCGAAGCGAGAAAAATGTTCGAAACTTTTTTCTTCTCTCTTAAGCTGAATCCTATTACCACGATCAAAGCGAAGCTTAAATAAACTGCCCACATTGTTGAATGGAAGCCGAGTATTAAATCTGAAAGTAACATTGCGGCAAATGGAACAATGAATGACAATTTCTTATTTGTAAAATACGCGCCGCCGAATAAAGCCATTGCGGCAATAGGTGTAAAGTTCGGGTAATGCGGCAGAAGCCTTAATACAGCGCCGGCTAATATCATTCCGGTTAAAACTATGAGTTTCGGGTTTACTAATTTCTTTTCCATTTTTTTTCCTTTCAACTTTAGTTGTTTAAATATAAATAATTTATTGTCTCTGTAAAATGACTTAATGCCTACAATGTGAAATTTATTCCCAGGTAGCCGGATAGTCCCGGTGTTGCATAGCCGTATACTTCTTCATAATATTTATTGAATAGGTTATCGACCCTACCGTAAATCTTTATTATATCAGACAAACGGTATGAAGCGTCGAGGTTAACTATCGTGTAATCAGGCAGTATAATTCTTTGCGCCGGGTAAGCATTATAATTTTCGTCATCCCGCTTACCTACATAAATTATATCGGCATTAAAATTAAAATCCTTTAAGAATGAATAATCTACGTTCATCCCGATTTTATTCTTCGGTCTCCGCAGCAGCGGCAAACCGGAACCTGCCGAGTTTGAACTTTCATCCTTTGAATTTGTGTAGGTATAATTAAGCCGTAGACCTAAATTTCCCAAAGGATTTGTTCTAAGATAGACTTCAACGCCGTTTGTTGCCGCTTTGTTTATGTTTATAGTTTTAAAATTATTGTCGAAACCGAAAAGGTTTGTAAACTTATTCGAAAAATAATTAATTCCTGCTGTTAGCTTGGAACTTATTAAATACTGCTCAATGCCTGCATCCCAGCCGAGGCTTTTTTCCGGCTGTAAATCCGGATTGCCGTATGCCGGATCAAATAAATAAAAAAGCGACGGTGACTTGAATCCAGTTCCTATTGTTGCTTTTATTTTTGTTCCTGTTGCCCAGATAAAATATGCAGGCGCAATCCGGTAAGTAAATATAGAGCCGAAGCGGCTGTTCTTGTCAAGTCTTATCCCTGCAGAAAAGAACAGCTCATTATTAATGTCTGTTATATCTTGAAGGTAAGCGCCGGTTGTATTTTCATTCTTGTTCGGAAAGATGCTTGCCATCGAGCCGTAAGATGATGAATTATAAAAATAGTTTGAAACCGCATTTTCAGTTGCACTCTCTATACCGAAAGTAAGTAAATTGGATTTAGTAATAGCAAAATTATTTTGCCAATCAAACTGAATCCTGTTGCCGTCATAAATACTGCTTGATGAGGCGGGATTATTTAAGGTAGAATCAAAACTGTATTCTCTTACGTTCCTGAAGAATGAAGTTCCGAAGGTCTGGTCCCAAAGACCGTTGAATAAATTTAACTTTCCTTCAACTTTTGCGGACGGCTCTTCAAGATGATATTCATAAGTCGGATCATCGCCGAGTGCACCGCCATGCTGATCTAAAGCAGTGTTCGCCTTAGCATACATCAAAAATAAATTCAATGTAAAGTTATTTGTAATGCCAAACCCGAACCTGGACGATACATTGAAGTTTGATGTTCCGTCTTTTTCAGTGTTGCCGTATTTTGAGGATGCGGAGGAGAATCCTGCCGTATAATATCTACTTGCTGTAACCGAATAATGAAAATTATTCAGGCTTCCGTTTAAACCGACAAGCCCTTTGAATGAATCATAAGAACCTCCTTCGGTCGTCAGATAAAACTTCGGCTTTCCGGAGCCTTGTTTTGTAATAATGTTTATTACGCCAGCCATCGCATTAGAACCGTACAAAGTACTTTGAGGTCCGCGAAGAATTTCAATACGCTTAATGTTATCCAGGGGAAGATCGGCAAAGTCGAATGTGTTATCAGGATCGTTGGGCATGTTCATATCAACACCATCTATTAGAATTAATGTTTCGCCGGGATCGCCGCCCCGTATATAAATATTTGATAAAGAACCGGGAGCGCCTTGCTGTGTATAGCTTAAACCGTATTGATCTTTAAGCAGCCCGAAGACAGTTGAGCCTTGTCTATGTGCAATCTCCGAAGAATCTATTACTGAAATTGAGCTTGCCGCTTCAACCTCGGGAATCATTGTCCTGGTAGCTGTAACTACAATTTCCGACATCTTATAGATTTTTGTCGAGTCAATTTGTTGTGCCGTCGAGATTGAACTTAAGGTGAGCACGGATAAAAAAATTATAAGGTATAAGGTACATGGTATATGTGCAAAACCCTGACATTTACACCTTATACCTTTATACTTTATACCTTTATACCCTATACCTTTATACCTTATACCAAAGTACCGAAAAGAATCCATAGAAGTTACTCCTACATAAATTAGTTAAGAATTAGGTTGTAACTTCGTGGGAAATAAGGAAAGCAGAAATGGTGAAAAAATTTTTGCCAACCTAACCTTGCCCGCGAAGGTTGATTATTTTTATTTGCGGCAGGTCTCCTGGCTTAAAACAAGTAGGGAGTAAAGAGTAAGGTGTACTTGTTTATCACAGTTGCGCGTCAGTTCCGGAATTTTTCATTTAATTTGAAAGCACCGGATTCCCTATAATTCCCGTTACCCCGACTTAGTCGGGACCGGGACACCGTAAATTTTTTTTTAAGAACAATCTTAAAATACAAAAATTCTATTCAAGTGCAAGATGAAACTTTCTTCTTTACCAGGCAATCGTGTATTTGCATGAATTAGCGCCGTTTTTTCTGCAGCCCTTTGATTCATCATGGTCGCAAGTAACAATAATTATATTTTGCATTGTCTGGGATTGATACGCCAATCTTAATATTTGCTGACTGAAATATTCACTCTTTTTCTTAAGCAGCCTTTAGTAACAGGAACATCACAAGATTATTCACAATCCTACTGCTTCATAAATTTATCTGTTCAAAGTATGAATTAACTTTAGATATAGAATTCCACACCTTTAACCCGTTTTAAGCTTAACCTATACATAATGCTACCTTAAGACTAATTTAATATCCTACGCAATTATAATTAAAAATAATTTTGTGAAATTTAGGATTTTCTATTTCTTATGATATCTGAGAACGGCTTCCACACACGAACGCACCTGAATCTTTTCATAAATATTCCTGATATGGCTGCGAATTGTATCCATACTTATAAAAAGCTCGCCGGCAATTTTCCTTTTATCTTTTGTCCGAGTAATCTTCCTGCAGTATATTCATCTTTATTGAGGTCTCCTTGAGAAAAGATATTAAACCCAAAAAATTCATAGGGATGTCCGGCCGCGATGGGATGCCGAAAGCCGCCCTGCATTCATTGTCTTAATAATGGATGAAGTCTTTTGTAATTATTCCAAAAATAGTTTCGCCGCTAATAATTGCGTTTTTTGCACCGGCTAAAAATTCTTGGGGAGTTTACTTCCTCCTGCAGAAAATCACTACCAAATCCGGCTCTGATGAGAATAGAAGATGATATCTGAATTAGATTTAATAGTATTGTAGTATTCTCATTCCTCAATCATTCTCAAAATAGTCGGCAGCACAATAAGCAGAAGAGGCAGAGCAATTATAAAACCTCCGATGATTGCAATTGCAAGCGGCTGGTGCATTTGAGCGCCGGTACCGATGCCGAATGCTAAAGGCAGCAGTGCTGTAATCGCTCCCAATGCCGTCATTAAGGTTGGACGCATCCTTAATGAAATTGCATTAACAATAGAATCATGCTTATTAACGATCCTTTTCATTGAATCCGCATATTGAAGATAAATGAAAATAGAATTTTCACCTATGATACCGACAATCATAATAATTCCGGTATAACTTCCAACATTTAGAGGCGTGCCGGTAATGAAAAGTGCCAGGAAGCTTCCGGCTATA
>JAJYIL010000047.1 GCA_021790055.1 Bacteroidota bacterium | reverse complement strand
GTATGAAATTTTAAAAGGTAAAAATGAAAGACAAAATAAGAGGTCGGAAGTCAGAGTTCGTAAGTTTGGAAACAGAAGTCTGATCTCCGATCTCTGACCTCCTATAGGGATGTGGACTTGTCAGGATTAAGAAAAAAGGATTTTCTTATTTTCAGAATCTTTTCGCTTACTGATAATTGGTCTATCGACAATCTGGAAAAGCCTGACATTCTTAATTGCTTCAGGTGAAATCTTATCAACGATATTTTTTGCATTTCCAAAAAATTCCGCCGGGATGCCGATAAACAGCAGCACTCTTTTATTGGAAAATTTAGTCTGTCTTGTCGCAAGAAAGTTTATTCGATCCAGCAGATTCTTATCGCTAAAATCCTCATTAGTAAGAGTAATGCCGATAGCATAGTTCTTTTTAAACTTTGCTATAATATCAACATCAAATTCTCCTATCTTTGAAGGCTCAGGGAGATACGTGCCGTATTTCCTTCTTAACGTAAGGTATCCCTGCTTCCAAAATTGCTCAACCAGCAAATCAACGGTTCTTCTTTTTACTAACTCTAACATCGTTACCTCCTGCATTAAACGGCTTTCGATAAAATTGGAATAATAGGTGAAAATTTTCTTCCTCTTATAATTTTTATGTTTGCTATTTTTTGATACTCGAACTTTTTTATCTCATTTGAATTAAATGCCCTCCCGTAGATGACCTTCCTGCCATCCTTTTCCATGGAAAGGTAGTACGGATCAAGCAATATTTCATTCAGTCCATATAAGAATCTGACTTTATTTCGGTTATGAATTGCTGAAGAAAAAATCTCTGTTTTCATTTCTTATCTCCGGATATTAGTTTAACCATCTAACAACACCGATTACTTTTCCAATAAGTTTGAATTCGTTTTCACCTGTAACCTCAATCGGTTTATACTTTTCATTTTGAGGAATGAGTTGAATCTTGTTGTTTTTAATTTCATAAGTTTTAACTGTTGCTTCGTCGTTTAGCATTGCAACTACAATATCGCCGTTACGAATTTCCCTTTTAGAAGAAACAATAACCAGGTCGCCCTCAAATATTCCGGCGTTAATCATGCTGTCGCCTTTAACCTTAAGAGCAAAATTATCATCAGAACTTTTTATAAAAGACGGATCAAGTACGACGCTGCCTTCAATATTTTGTTCGGCTAGGATTGGCGTGCCGGCTGCTACGCGACCAACAACGGGAACCTTCTTAAATCCAATTTCCTTTTCCAGGCTTAAAATGTTTGATTCACTCTCGCCGCCCTTCTTTTGGAAAGATATTCCTCTGCTTGCATTGCTTTCTATATTCAAATATCCCTTCTTAACTAGAGCATCAAGGTGCCGCTTTACACCAAAGGTAGAGGATATATCAAACTTCTTGCCTATCTCTCTTAAAGTAGGCGGGTAGCCGGTTTCCTCGCGAAACTGTTTGATAAAAATTAAAATTTCTTCTTGCCGTTCCGTTAATTGAGTTTTCATAATAGTATTCATTTGTTCACCACAAATATAGTATTCAGATGTTCACTTGTCAAGGGTTTCAACAAAAAAAATTAGAAAGTGATTTGTTTTAGTAAATAGGCTAAAGTTAGATTTTTGTTTTAGAGATGCTTAAAACAATTGAGCCAAGCTTTTTGTCAGTCATTCAAGCTTGGCTCGTTTAATTGAGGATTAATTTTTCGTTTTAAAATCAAGTAAAGTTTTCTTACTTATACTTCTATCTCCTTCTTTTCAACATGCGTAAGCCAGCCGTATCTGTCTTCCATCTTTCCGTAATGGATTGAAGTCAATTCCTTAAAAAGTTTTAAATCAAGCTCGCCCGGGTTTCCCCCGTTGAAGGTCATTTCAAAGCCTTTGAAGTTAAGCCAGCCTACTGATGAAATAACTGCTGCAGTTCCTGTTCCAAATACTCCGGTTACGTTTCCTTTTTTGTATTCGTCTATTACTTCCTGGATGCTGATTAATCTTTCGTTTATATTCATTCCCCAATCTTTTAATATATGAATAACCGAGTCTCTTGTAACTCCCGGAAGTATACTGCCGCTTAACTTTGGAGTGGCTATTTCATTCTTAAATTGAATGAAGATGTTCATGGTACCGACTTCTTCAATATATTTCTGCTCAACTCCGTCAAGCCAGAGTACCTGCGTGAATCCTTTTTTCTTTGCTACTTCTGCAGCTAACAAGCTTGCCGCATAGTTTGCCGGAGTCTTGCAATCACCAAGACCTTTTCTTACAGCACGTACATAATCATCTTGGACTAAAATTCTAACCGGCTTAAATCCTTCGGGATAATAAGGACCTACCGGGGATAGCAAAACTATAAGTTTGTAGGTTGCAGAAGGATGTACGCCTAAAAAAGGTTCCGTACCAAAAACGAAAGGACGGATGTACAACGACTCTCCAAATTTTGACGGTATCCAATCCCTTTCAATAGAGATAAGCTCAACGACCGCTTGGAACACAAATTCAGGATTAACCTCGGGTATGCAGATTTTTCTTGAAGAATTATTCAATCTCTCTATATGCTTCTTGAGCCTGAAAATAACAACTTCATCTTCTTCATTCTTAAAAGCTTTTAAGCCGTCAAACACACCCTGTCCGTAATGAAGATACATTGTACCGGGATGAAGAGACAGGTTTTCTAATTTTTTAATTATCGGATTATGCCATCCTTTTCCCGTAGAATAATCCATTTCGAAAACATGATCTGTAAAATATTTTCCAAACGGAAGATCAACCGGCAGCTGCACCGGATTTTTTCTTTCAACTAAATCATATTTAATTTTTTCCATTTCGTCACCATTTCAACTTAAATTGATAAATTCCAAATCCATTTTACAAAAAATATTTGAAAGTTTAAACTCATCGGCATATAATAAAAATGCCCGGTGGAGGGCTACCGGGCATGGGGAAGATTCATTAAGCGGTGAGAAAAACTTAATGAATCGGAACTATTGCAACATAATATTTCTAACAAATATAGTCAATCATTTTTTTCGTGAGATGATAAAAAATTCCACAGGCGGCGTCACAGACGTGAATTTTCTACACGATAAGGATGGTGCTAGAAAAAAAGCATCCATAAGAAGTAGTCGAGGATTAGAATCATAGCTGATGATAAGACAAATGAACGGATAGTAGAAAGCCCCACGCCTTCAGCGCCGCCTTCGGTTTTAAATCCGATATGGCATCCTAAAAGAGCAGTTACTCCACCGAAGAATATTGTTTTTACAAGTCCTGCTAACAAATCACCGAAGACAAAAAATCTCTTGACCGAAAGGAAGAATACTGTAAAAGAAACTCCCAGGAAATAACTGGAAACTATATATGCGCCGAACACTGCAATGGCATCCGCAAAGACAACGAGCAAAGGAAGCATAACCACCGAAGCAACAAATCTCGGCATTGCTAAATACCTTATCGGGCTGATCGCCATAGTTTCCAGCGCGTCAATCTGCTCGGTTACTTTCATTGTACCAAGCTCGGCGGCAATAGATGCTCCAACTCTTCCGGCAATTACAATCCCGGTTAGTACGGGACCGAGCTCGGTTATAATTGCCCTGCTCGTTGATCCTCCGAGGATAGACAGTGGAGCTATTCCCTTTAATTGATACGCCGCCTGCCATGCGGATACTGCGCCGGTAAATACTGCAATTATCATTACCAGCGGTAAGGAATTAACTCCAATGTGTTCCATCTGGTATAGGATTATTGCTCTGCTTCTTGGAATTGTGTAAAAATTTTTCGCAATTCCCAGAAACAATTCCGTTACCTGACCAATTTCCTGAATAAACTTTAGAGTCTTATTTCCTAATTTCTGTAAAAGATTTTTAATCAAAAAAAAATCCTGTCAATTAGATAATTCAATTTAATAAAAATCTAAATTTTAATTGAAGAAAGATTGAAAAAAAATTATTAACTTGCAGCATGGAATCCGGATACTGCGCATAAAATTCTAATCTCTAAAAACTGACTACTATTGTTCAGCCCCACCAAAATGATACATTTTTGGTGGGTATATTCGGGCTCTAAAATAAAGATTTTCTAAGCATTATAGTTTTTGCTGACGACCAATAATTACTTCCTAATCCTTTTAATTTCAACCGGTTAAACAAAAGTCAGCTTATTTCTTTGCATAATATTTAACGCACTTAGCCTTTTCTCCGGCTTATCCGAATTGTTTAGCATAATAATTGTCATAGAAAAGACAATGTTTAGAAATAATTAGTTATGGGAAAAACAACAGATAAATATCAGTCATTGAATATAGAGACTTACGTACCAAAGATTATCGCCCAGGCGCCAATCGGCATACTTACTTTTTCGGCAGATTGGAAAATCTCGTTTGTAAACGAGGTCTTTCTTAAGTACGCCGTACTATATCAATTTATGCAGATAGAACTTGAAGGGATGAATATCCTGGAAGCTAATATTTTTCCAGGCGTAAACATACAAGAAGATTTATCCGGGTTAAAAGACGGCTTAAGCTTTGAAAGAGAAGTAAAGAACATTAAGACGATCGACAGGGGAATGTTGAAGGTAATTGTTAAAGGTTCTCCGGTCTACTCAAATGATGAGTTCAACGGAGGTATTTTAATAGTAGAAGATGTAAAGGTAGCACCGGTTCTTTCTCAGCCTCAAGAAATTCGGACTGAACATCTGGAAAATATCCTATCCAGAGTAAGCGATTTTATTTTTGTCTCAGACCTTGAGGGCAAGATTAAATATTCTTCAGGTAAGGATCTTGAAAAGCTAAACATGCCGTATTACGGTTTAGCCGACGTAAATATCTCCAAGCTTTTAATGGAGGCAGGAGTTTCAGATTTTGAAAAATATTTCGGGCTTACAATCAACAGTAAAAATCCAGTTAAGTTCAACACCCAATTGAGCTTGAATTCTGAAAAGCTCAGCTATGAATGTAGAATTGAACCTCTTGTTAATTGGCGTAAACAGGTACAGTTCGTTTTTGTCTTTCTCTATGATATTACTGAGTCATTAAGAGAAAAGAAGATACTTGAAGGAGAAATTGAAGAGCTTAAGCAATACCAGTTTATAACCGAGGCAGTTACCGATGCCGTTTTTGCAGTTGATAATAACGGGAACATTCTTTTCTGGAACAGGGCAAGCGAAACATTGTTTGGCTATTCGAAAAGCGAAGTATTCGGAAAGTTTTTCGGCAAAGCCTTAGACGTATTCGATACAGAGTATTTCAAAGGGATTCAAGAAGAATTAAAGAAGTCCGGTATCTGGAAAATAACCTTAACCGTCTTCAAGAAGAATGGGCAAAAAGAAATTATCGATGCAAAGTTTTCAATTGCAGACGAATCTAAAGGAACCATCATTGTCCTTTGCACAAACATTACTGAAAGAGCGGCAGTCGAGCAGCGATTAAAGTCTTCCGAGGAGAAATTTAGATCCATAGTTGAGAAGTCGCCGGAATTAATTTTTAGTTTTGATCCTTCGGGAAATATTACATTCGCAAATTCAGCGTTTTATAAAACCTTTAATTATACGGAATCGGAAATTCTAAATCAAAACATTAAAAATATTTTTACGAAAGATGCGTTTGAAGAAGGGAAGCTGGATATTAAAACGCTTGCAAATTCCGGCGGCATAGAAAGCCTGGAACTAATTGCAGTAACATCTTCCGGCAGTAATATTTTCTTAAAGGCTAGTGTTTCGCCCGTAATTGTTAATAGCAGGGTAAGTTACTTCAATGCAGTACTAACCGATATAACAAAGAAGAAATCTTTTCAGAGGGACCTCACGGTAATGCAGTCAATGTTCAGCGCTTTCAAGGATGGTGTTGCTGTTGAATACGACAGAAAAATTATCTTGATGAACAATGCTTTCGTAAAGACTTTCGGATATGACAACGACAAGGAGCTAATCAATAAAGATATGTTGGATTTAGTTTCAGAAAATGATATCCCGAGAATATCAGGTTACCTACAATTAATAAAAGAAAATAGAGAAATTCCGACACGACTTGATTTCCTCGGAAAGCGGAAAGACAATGTGAACTTTTTCGCCGAGGCTTCTTTGTCGTCATTTAAGAGCGATAACAAAGATTACCTGGTTATTGTAGCCAGGGATATTAGTGAAAAAAAACGAGCCCAGCAGGCGGTAAAGGAATCAGAAGAGAAATACAGAAACCTAACTGAGAATATCGACGACTTCTTGTACACTTTTGAAAGAACCGGAAATGCAATCCGCCCGGTTTTTTATACTTCATCCGTTGAAAAGATAACCGGTTATAGCCAGGCTGATTTCTTAGGCGACTCAAAATTAATCCTTAAAATAATTTACCCGGATGACTTTTCTTCAGTTAAGAAAAAATTAAACAGCCTGCTAAAAAGCAAGATTCAACTATCCGGCGAGTTTGAGTTCAGAATAATTAATAAACATGGAAATGTTGTTTGGATAAGGAATAAAATTAATCTTGTCCACGACCACGAAGGAAAAATCCAAAAGATTTACGGACTTGTGAGCGACATTTCCCTCCGTAAAAAAGCCGAAGAAGAACTAAACCGCTCGACAGAAAACCTTGTAAAGCTTAATGAGACTAAAGACAGGTTTATCTCAATCATCTCTCACGATCTGCGCACGCCCTTCAGCTCGATTCTCGGCTTTACCGATCTTCTTTTAAGCGACAGCGAATTGACCCTTGCAGAAAAGCATCAATACATCGAGTTTATCCGAGAATCCTCGAAGTCAATGCTATTGCTTGTTAATTCATTACTCGATTGGACGCGGCTGCAGACAGGAAGAATCCGCTTTGAGCCTGAAAGAATTGAAGCCTTCAAGATAATCGAAAATTCTTTGAATGCACTTTCCGGAGTTGCATTCCAAAAAAGTATTGAGATAGTTTCAAAAGTTAATGATGATGTTTTCGTCTTTGTGGATAAGGATTTAATTCTACAGGTCTTCAACAATATATTATCCAATGCGATTAAATTCACCCCAAAGCTCGGTTCCATAACAATCTCTTCCGTACCATCTCACAGGATGCGGTTTATCGAATTTTCAATTAAAGATAGCGGCATTGGAATTAAGCCTGAAAATATTTCAAAGCTATTCAGGGTAGACGCAAAGTTTACCTCGGAAGGCACCGAAGGAGAAAAAGGAACTGGTCTCGGTCTTTCGCTTGTAAAAGAAATTATTGAAAAGCACGGCGGTTCAATCTGGGTTGAAAGCGAATATGGCAAAGGGTCCGATTTTAGATTTACACTCCCGATAGCCTCCGCAAATATTCTTCTTGTAGACGACAGCAAAACCGACAGGCTTCTCTACTCGAAAATTCTAAAGAATATAACCACGGATTACGAAGTTGAAATAGCAAACGACGGTAGGGAAGCCATGGATAAAATTCTCGCCTCGCCGCCCGCGCTTGTAATAACCGATCATCTTATGCCCCGCATGAACGGCTACCAGCTTATACTTGAATTAAAGAAAGCTGAAATTAAAGCCAAGCCGCCCGTAATTGTTTTAAGCGGCGATATTGATAGGAACGCCATCTCCGACTACCAGGAATTAGGTGTTGAATATGTCTTCCATAAGCCGGTTGATCTAACCAGCTTTAAGAATGCGGTTGAAAGATCTTTACGGAAAGGATTGAGTAGCTTTTAAATTTAAGATATAATTATCAGCGGTTATTACTTAAAATTTTGGAATTATCTATATGGTATTTTAAGAATAAATGATGCCCCCGGTCTTTCATCGCATCCTAACTTCGAAGGGCTTGAAACCGAAATGCTTCCTCCATGTCTTTCAATTATCTGCTTAACTATTGACAAGCCTAAGCCGGTACCCTCGTAGCTTTTGTCTTTTATGTTCGAAGCTCTGAAGAAATCCGTAAATATTTTTCCTATATCATCAGACGGGATGCCGATTCCGTTATCGCAGATTTCAATCTCAACGTCCTCCTCGTTATCCATCATATCAACTTCAATCTGACCTTTGCTTCCAACATACTTTACCGCATTGCCGATTAAGTTTGAAAAGGCTATCTCTAAAAGGAATTTATCTCCCTTAATATTCTTTTTCTTTGTTCTGCCGTCGAACAGGCTTAGCATAATCTGTTTTATCCGGAGATTCACGCTCTGCTTCTTAATCAGCGGAATGATTACTTCGTTTAACTCAATTTCGTCATAAGTTATTTCATCAAGCAGCCTAAGCCTGGAAACTCTCACGACGTCGTTGATCATATCAATTGCTTCTTTAGACCGGATTTTAGCCCGGCTCAACCTTTCTTCAATCTTTTCATCGATCGGACCGACGATTTTATTTAATACCACATCAAGGTAAGAATGAACTGCAGTCAGCGGTGTCTTTATTTCATGCACTATGCCGATAACGTACTTCTGCTTTTCTGTTTCCGCTGCTTTTAATTTTTCAAATGATTCAAGAAGCTGCTGCTCAAGCCGGTATAGCTGGCTGGCAATATGGTTGGTAAGAAAAACGCTGATAAATATTACAAATATAAAGACAACATCGTAGGCTAAAATAAAATTAAAATTTTTATACAAAGGTTCCAAAAGCAATCCCCCAATAAACTGGTGAGGAATTGTACCGGCATATTCCATAAAAATTATTAAGTTAAATATGAAAACGATAATTGTCGCGACCGTGTAAATTACAATACCAGGAAGGATAAGACTCCCAATTATCATGTGGAATACGAACAGCATGAACAGAGGAGTTTCTATGCTTCCCGTATAATAAACGATAAGATACAACGCCGTTAAATCAAATATCATTTGAAGAAGAGAAAAATGGAGAGGATTGAAGCTGCCTGTTTCATTCTTTACAAATCTCCATGACCAGTGGAATACTAAATTATAAAGAAGAATTAATATATTAATAATGATGAGGGCGAGGATTTGCGAACCGGAAAATTTAAGTCTCAGTATGTAAGCTGAAGAGACTAAGAATCCGCACAGCATTACAACGGCTCCGTAACGGAGATTTATAAGCCACAAGTTACGCCTCTTTATTGAATCCCAATAATCAGCGTAACGATTCGCCCAAGAAGGAACCAGAGATATCATCTGCCCCAGTTGCTATGTTATTTAATCAAGAAACTTATAGTGCAATATAGACATTATGAAATAAACTTTCCTCTTTTTAGATAATGCGTATGAAGAAGCTTATGCGAAAGCCTTCCGCAAGGACCTTCTGTTAAGAAGTTTTCGTAAATATATTTTATGTGCGGATTCTCATGCGACTTTCTAACGGGCAGAGATTCTTCTTCCTCATAAATTGCCTGCGCACGCTTTCTTCTTATCTCCGCATTTGTCGGTATCGGCTGACCACCGCCGCCGAGGCAACCGCCGGGACAAGCCATTATCTCCACAAAGTGAACGTCGTTCAGTTCGCCTTTCCTCAACATCTCCATTACCTTTTTTGCGTTTGCTGTTCCGTGAGCGACAACAAATTTCAATTCAACTCCCTCAAGAAATTTATATTGCTCAACGCAGTTTTCAAGCTTAACCGAAGCTTGCTTTATTCCGGAAAATCCGCGGCAAGGCTCAATGGCGAGATTCTTAAACGGAACTTCTCTGCCGGTTACAAGCTCGTAAACAGTTCTAAGTGCAGCTTCCATTACGCCGCCGGTAGCGCCAAAGATTAATCCCGCGCCGGATGCATCACCGAACGGCTCATCAAAATTAGACTTTGGCATCTCCGGCAAATAAATTCCCGCTTCGCGAATCATCTTTGCCATCTCGCGCGTTGTTAATCCGTAATCTACATCTTTAAAACCTGAAGCATTCATCTCCGGTCTGTTGCATTCGAATTTTTTCGCAGCGCAAGGCATCAAAGCAACGGTAATGATATCCGCCGGGTTGATTCCCGCTTGCTCAGCATAAAATGTTTTCATTATTGCGCCAAACATTTGCTGGGGTGATTTTGCAGTCGATAAGTAATCAAGATACTCCGGATAAAAATGTTCGATGAATTTTATCCAGCCCGGTGAGCATGAAGTAAACTGCGGCAGTTTCACTGATTCATCTTTATCCACAATTACTTTTTTCAGTCTATTTAGAAGTTCAGTTCCTTCTTCAATTATAGTTAAATCGGCAGTAAAGTTTGTATCGAAAACTTTGTCGAAACCGATTCTTCTTAACGCGGTATTAAGTTCGCCGGTAAAAGAATGTCCGGCTTCAACTCCAAATTCTTCGCCGATTGCTGCGCGCGGAGAAGGCGCCGTTTGAATTATTACATGCTTTTTCGGATTATCAATCGCTTCCCAAATTTCGTCGGAAGGATCGTTTGCTCTTAATGCCGCAGTCGGGCAGCGGTTTATGCACTGTCCGCAGTTAATGCAAATTACATCGGCTAATGGCTTGTCTAAAAATGTTCCGATGTGAGTTTCGTGCCCGCAGTTGATTGCTTCAAGCACGCCGACTTCCTGCAAATCGATGCAAGTGCGGACGCATCTTTTGCAGAGAATGCATTTGCTCATATCGCGCACCACTGCGGCTGATGAACGGTCAACTTTATATCGAGGCTTATCCGTATGTCCGAAAGTATATCCGTCAACGCCGTATTCTTTTGCAAGCGATTGAAGCTCGCAGTTGCCGTTCCGGAAGCATGAATAGCACTCGCCGTAATGCTCGCTTAAAAGTAAATCGATTATATGCCGTCGTGCTTTTCTCACCATCGGCGTTGAAGTATGAATTTTTATCGGCGACGTTACCGGGAACGAACAAGCTGTTTGCAGCGTTCTCATTCCTTCGACATCGACAACACAAATTCTACAAACACCTGCAATGCACAAATCCGGATGATGGCAGAGAGTTGGAATGTGGATTTGATTTTCTCTGCACGCTTCAAGAATCGTCGTCCCAAGCGGAACAGAAACTTTCTTTTCATTTATTTGAACAGTAACCGTTCCGCCGATTGTCGTCGTATCTTCCGGCTTACTAACTGTGAACGGCTGCTGACTTACCGGTACTCTTATGTTCTCACGCTTTGACATAATTTTTTCCTTTTCCGTTTGTGTGAAAGATTTCATCCTTAAAGCTTTCAAGAATTGAAATGAATGAGTTTGGGCTTGATTGACCGAGCCCGCATTTGGATGCGACCTGCATCGTCCTGCCAAGCTCTTTCAAATTGTTGATGTAAGAAAAAGTAAATTCTCTGCTTTCAATTTTTTCTATTCCTTCCATCAGTTTGATGTTTCCGATTCTGCACGGCGTACACTGTCCGCATGATTCATCGATAAAAAATTCCATAAAATTTTTAAGGACTTTCAGCATGCCGCGGCTTTCATCAAAGATGATGATTGAGCCGCCGGTAGCTGCATCTTCATAGCCAAGAACCCGGTCGAACTTCGACTTCGGAACACATGTCCCCGAAGCTC
>JAJYIL010000046.1 GCA_021790055.1 Bacteroidota bacterium | reverse complement strand
CATGTCATAATCGGCAGTTAAATATCCTTCGGTCTGATCAAAAAAAGCTGCCGCTGGGTCCAAATTGTATTTGAAATTCTCCGCTATATCCGGGACTAATTTCGCAACTTGCCTGTTACCGAAAACGTCTCCATCGGTCCCTTTAAGTAGAAATCCGAAATGGTTTAGGAAGGTCCCTTCAATCTGTCCACCGATAATTCCATAGGCACTTGAGCCGCTCCAATTGCTGTCGGCATAGGTTCGCTGATTTATTGCATCTCCTTCTCCAAGCAGATTTACAAACAAGCTTGCCCTTTCGGGATTATTGTAGTAATAAAGGTATTTCTCCTTCTGGGAAAAAATATTGTACGTCCCGCTGTCAAGAATTCCTTCGGAATTTTTTAATGTCCCGAATAAGGCAAATTCAAATTCGGTTTCAAAATCCTTTAGTATTTCAGCATCCTCCTTGCTCAATTTATTTTTATTTTTTATTACCTGTTTAAGGTATAATGCAATTTCGGACCTCGGCTTTGGAAGCTCAAATGAATTATAGCCGCTTATTATGTGTAGTGATTCCATCCTCTCCAAAAAATCATAAACCGGATGATTAACCGGTATGTAGTCATCCTGTGCAAAAATGCAGACGCTTATAAGAAACATTATCAATAATACTTTCTTCAATTTATCAATCTTCCTTTTTTATTGGTAATTAAAATTTGAATCCGTTTAAGTCAATTCTAAATGGATAAAACAGAGAGAACCTTGTTCCGTAAGGACTGAACTCTATCCCTGGTGCCGGAAATTTTATTAGGTTCAAACTTTGCCTCAGCCAGTTCCAGAAAGGCGCACCGCCTGGAAGAAGCCTGACAAGATTGTAATCTAATCCGATAATAACTCTCCTTGATGCCTCTTGATCCGGCGGACCGTTTGGATTCGGATTTGAATCTATACCATCTGAGCCATATCCGATTGAAAGCTCAAGCCAGGGCAGCCAGTAATTTCTCATGCTTTCGGGAAGCAAATGGTAAACATCTACCGACCACCAGAATGTTGAGCTGTTGTAGTCGTCAATAAAAGTTTTCGGTCTATTTAAAAGGTTCGGCTTACCTGTCCATTCGGTGGGTACATATTCCCACTTTGGCTGGATTTCTTGAAGTGCAGGAACGTAATGCTGTGCTAAAAAGAAAATCGGTCCGATAATGTTTGCCATTCCCTCCGACGGGCTGTATCCCCAAGCCTTTGCAAACCCGTCTTCTACTTCGACATAAGTCTGATAGAGCGCACCGAATATAGTTCCATAAAGTGTTGCATCCTTTACCGAGAATCCACTCGCTATCAGTCCTTCGCTCATAACGTAAGAGCATACATATCCGCCGAAAGCATGTCCTGCTATATTAGCTTGATAGCCGAAAGCCCATGCTTCCTGAATGTGGAAGCTTCGCCTTTGACCGCTCCACCATGCGTTTGTCTGATGAATATGCAAGCCGACAATGGCTCCGAGATAAACGCCTCCGATTATTTCAAGCGCCGTAGGGTCAATTTTGGTCTTTAGCCTCGGCAAAGATCCATCCATTGTGTACCGCCTGTCGTGGTCAAATGTAAAATCTGTAAGAGGCATAAAGGTACCGGATGCTTCCGGAGAACTACTCGATATAGAGGTTGAATCTTTGTCGCTTATTTCAAAATTGTTCTGGGCTGATGCCGGCAAAGCTGAAATTAGAAACATCACTGTCATTAAACCTAAATAATTATTTTTCATGTTTGGTTAAGCCTTTAAATATTGAAAGTGTTTTCTAATAGCTTCCAAGCTTAAACGTTAGTGCACCGCTCAAACCCGCAATGTCGTTTGCATCGATATTCTGAAAATTATCAAAGCCGGTCACAATTCTATAAGAACCCGAAGCATCTAAATGAAGCCATTTGGTAAGATTGAATTCAATATTAATTTCCGGTTCATAAACTGTAAAGCTCTGAGTAAAGTAGCTCGTATGCGCCTTGCTTTGGTCAGGGATGGAGTAATATGTTCCTGCCCCAGCAATTAGCAGGTCTATTGTACCGTGAACTATCAACTGCGAAAGGAAAATATATTCAAGCTGCAGACCGCCGTAATTGAAATTCAATTTAACTTCTTCTCTGCTGACCGGGTCGGTAAAGTTTGCATTAACGCCTCCTACCAGGGCATAAACTCCGCCGCCTAAAACAAATTGGCTGTCTATCACCCAGCCGAATCTTCCTCCTAATATTGCAGCATTTTGTCCAAGCATCTTAGTAATTTTAAGCGAGGCTGCACCGAATGCCCCTTCGCCTCCATTTTGTGCGTATGATAAGTTTGTTATTATCAAGGCAGATACTAAAATTGCAATTGATAGAATTGCTTTCATTTAAAATCCGAAGCTTAAATTTAGAGTTGGCGTAAGTTCAATCTGCCCGACAATATTTCTATTATTCACCCTCATATTCAATGCTAAAGAACTGTTATAAGAATGTGCGCTCCATACGGCATCGAGAAGGCTTAAGAAATGATTTATATAAAGTGCAATGATTGCCGTATTGCCGGTAGTATATAAGCTGTTAGCTAATCCCCGCTGATGTGCATACCATAAAAACTGCGGTGTTAAAATATGGAAGTCGGTATCGTTAGGATTGGATGTATCCCAGCCGTGACTGAACTGCGGATACTTGCCGATAATTTCATAATAATCCTGCGTTCCGAATGTTGCCAGGTTATGTGAATAGCCTCCGCCTATTGCCGATTCAAGACTGTTTAACCCGCTCCAGTCAACACTCCCGTCGCTGTTGAAAACATGATACTGCGAAGGATCAACATTAGGATTTAAGGATTTTATATTGTTGATTGTCCAGTGTGCGTACCTTGCAGCGCTCCAATGTTCATTTGCATACTGCTGGAAGAATGCCGTTTGAAAATCTCCCTTATGAGTATAAATAACCGCAGTGGTAACTGCCGCTGCTTCAATTACCAGGAATAAGGCAGCCTTCAAATAATAGCCGGTGTAAATTTCTCCAGCTCCCGGTAATACGGCAGATAATACTGCTGCTAAAACGGGAGATTTATCTTTCCGATTATTTAAATTAATATTCGGAACAGCCTCAACTGGAATGCTGTTTGATAAAAAATCCGAATCAACTGACAGTATCCTTGCATGTTCATTTCCATTTTTATTCTGACCATGACTGTACCCTATGCCGCATACCAAAATTAAGATTATCAAGTACACGGTTCTCTTTTCCTTTAACATTTTTTTATCTCCATTAAATATGAAAATTTTATTTTACTATAATAATTTTATAATTCTATGTCCCATACTCCGGATGCTTCTTCTAAAATGATTAGCGAATTTATATAGTTTGATACCGTACCGTAATAAGCAAGATAAACACTTGCAAGCGTATTCTCAGCAGTCAACACTTCAAGAAGTGATGCATTGCCAGCAACATAGCTATAGAGTCTGGCATTCCGCACGTTCTTTGCATCGGTAAGTAAGTCTCGTGAATATTGTAAGAATTGTTGTTTCGCTAATTGATATTGAACATACGCGGACCTCACTTCCGTCTCAGCCTTTAACTCGGTTACCGCAAGGGTTTTTTGCGCTTGTTTGTATGAAAGCTCTGCTACTTGCAAGGTACCTTTATTAAATATATCGGAAATCGGAAGAGGGATTGAAACATTTAAGTTCAGTGACTTTTCTCCCGGAAACGGTGCGACCTGGTTAGTTGAAGTACCAGTATATGAATACCCGGCACCAACAGTTACGTCCGGAACACGCTCTGCATTGGCAAGATTCAAGCTAAACCGGGCAGACTTTACGGCATATCTCGCTGCTATAACATCTGGTCGAATTGTCTTTGCATGTTGAATTAAAGAATCAAGATTGAATGACTCCGACGGGAAAGAAATATTTCCAATTGGTCGATAAATAATGCTCGAGCTGCTTTCTCCCATCAACTGCCCAAGGGATATAAACGCCTGCCGCCGTGCCGCATCCGCCTGCAATACAGCTCCGCGGGCTTGTATTGCATCAACGCGCGACTGAACTAAATCTATCTTTCCTAAATCACCGGCTTCTACACGGCTTTCATTTATTCGAACAAGCTCTGCAAGATTTTGATAAGTACGAACGTCAGCTTTATACGTCGAATCCGCTATGAGCGCAGCAATATAAGCCTGAGCAGCGGCAGCCCGGAGACTGCGGAAGAAATCCTCCGTCTGAGCCGCGCTTACATTTTCATTTTGCTCGGCAACATTCCTTCGTGCATTTATCTTATTGCCAAGCAGAATTGTTTCAGACGCCCCAACGTTCCATACATCTCCAAACTTTTGATTTGCTGGAACACTTGATATGTCTTTGGTCCATCCTGCCGAAAGCGATGGATCCGGATAAAGCTTGGCTACGGTAATTTCTGCTTGAGCAATTGAGATGTTGTACTTCTGAACTGCATAATCAAGATTATGAGCAGCTACCGCAGCAAGAAATTCCTTAAAGCCGATATAGCGTTCTCCCGGTAATGTATCTTTTGCCTGCCATTGAAGAAGCGAGTCTACTGAAAATGCATAAGCAGCGGTATCATAAGCAGCAACATGGAAAGGAATGCCGCTTGTCTTTTGCTGCTGTGCCAAAAGATCTTTAAGCGGCATCATCAAGAAAATAATGATACCGCATATTAATAAATAATTCTTATTATTATGACTCATCATTCGAAATTCTCCTTGTTTTGGTCTGCATCTGATAGAGCCTTGATCGAAGAATTTTCCTTTCGGCTGTAGTAAATAACTTTCAATGCTGGGGCAACAAGCAGCAGCATTATTGGTCCGATTAACATACCGCCGACAATAACAGTTGCAAGCGGTTTCTGTACCTGGCTTCCAATACCGGTTGAAATTGCGGCGGGAAATAATCCGATGCATGCAGAAAAGCTTATCATAAGCAACGGTCTCATTTGTGTTGAAGCAGCATGAAACATGGCATCCTCCACTGTTCCGCCGCGCAGTCTTTCCTGATGATAATAGTTAATCAACAGAATGCCGTTCATTACAGATACACCGAAGAGCGATATAAAACCAATCGCAGCGGAGATGCTGAAAGAAATGCCTGAGATATAAAGAGCCAGCACTCCGCCTGCTATTGCAAACGGCATCCCGGAAAGAGCCAGGAGCGAATCCATCCATGAGTTGAACATTACATAGAGCATTCCCAGTATGATTATCAACGTAATAGGTACAATAACTGCAAGACGCCGGTTAGCTGCCTGAAGTTCGCCGAATTCACCTGCCCAAACAATATGATACCCGCTTGGAAGCCTCACATCCTTTTTAATAAGCCCTTGTGCTTCCGCAACAGCACTTCCGAGATCGCGTCCCCGGACACTGAACTTAATTGGAATGAACCTCTCACCGCTTTCATGATAAATCCACGAAGCGCCGTTATCCATTTTAATATCAGCCACTTCATCCAGCGGAATATATGCATTGACTCCGCTGCTTGTTGGGTAGGCAACTTTTATGTTCCGTATTTTTTCTATACTGTTGCGGTATTCTGAAGGATATCGGACTACTACATCAAACTGTCTGTAGCTTTCAAATACGGTAGTTGCAACTGCGCCGCTCAGCGCCGCTTGAATTACGGAAGTAATATCGCTGACATTAAGTCCGTACCTTGCCGCCATTTCCCGGTTTATTATGATATTTAAATTCGGCTGTCCAAGTACAGGAAATATTCCAAGGTCTGTAATTCCTCTTACTCTGTTCATTAAATTTCTGGTTTGTTCTGCCAATGCGGTCAGTGTGTCAAGATTGGGACCAAGAATCTTTACTGAATTAGCTCCCTTAACTCCGGACATCGCTTCTTCAATATTATCTTGAATGTATTGAGAATATGTGAAGCTGACACCCGGAAAATAATGTGAGAATTCATTACTGATTAGAGAAGTTAATTTTTTCTTAGTCATACCATTAGACCACTCACTCGGCGGCTTTAATGGCACAAACAATTCAACATTTGAGAACGGAGATGCATCGCTGCCGTCGTCAGGTCTGCCGAGCTGTGAGGTTACAGTAACTACTTCGGGATATTTCATTAGAATTAGCCGCATTCTTCTCGCCATGGCTTCGCCGTCTTGCAGTGATAAAGTTGTGGGCATTGATGCGCGGATCCAAAAATTATTCTCCTCAAGTTGCGGTAGGAATTCGCTGCCTAAATGAGTTGACAACAAGTAGGCAATACCGATAAATATAATACCGGCACTTACCATAAGCGCTCTATGGTTCAACGAAAAGCGAAGTGCCGGTTTATAGATTCGGTGTAATGCCCTGACAACTATTGTTTCATAATCCTTTAAATGTTCCGGCAGAAGTATGGAAGACAAAACAGGCGTAACAGTAAAAGTTGCTATCAAAGCACCGCCTAATGCATAGGCATAAGTCCGTGCCATCGGTCCAAATATAGCGCCTTCTACACCGGTCATGGTAAAAAGAGGAACAAATGCTGCAACCGTTATTAAAGTGGAGAACAAGACTGCTTTGTCGATTTGTAAAGCGCTGACAAGAATTAATCTTAATCGGTCTGTCCACCCGGTGCCGGTTGCGGTGTGTGCAGAAGATCTTGTAGTGTCGGGTCCCCAATCTCCTTCTGCAAGCTTCTGAAGGAGTGATTGCTTTTCTTCCGGACCGCGCTGAAAATTACGGAAAATGTTTTCTACAAGAATTACTGCCGAGTCTACAATAATTCCCAAATCAACAGCGCCGATAGAAAGAAGATTTGCGCTTTCGCCTCTAATAACTAAAATGATTATTGCAAACAATAAAGCAAACGGAATGTTCATTCCGACGATTAGTGCACTACGCAGATTTCCTAGAAATAACCACTGGATGAAAAATACCAGGATAATTCCGAAAATTAAATTATGCAGAACTGTATCTGTTGTAATAGAGATTAGCTGACCTCTATCATAAAAAGGAACTACCTTTACACTGTGCGGTAAGCTTCCATCGTGGTTCAGGTTATAGATTGCTTCTCTTACTTTCGGCAGCATATCTCTTGCGTGTTCATCACGGCTCATTACAACTATTCCTGCAACCCCGTCATCAAGCGAATCCCGTCCCCAAATTCCGAGTCTAGGTAAATGACCGACAATAACATTAGCAACATCTTTAACCAGAACCGGAACACCGTTCTTCTGGGTAAGAACAACATTTTCAATATCGTTAACATTATAGCCTTTTGTCAGGTCGTCATTGCCGCCGTCGTTTATAAGCCCGATGCCGCGAATGTTAATGGACTGCTGCCCGATTCGGATTTCACGTCCGCCAACATTAATATTGGAGTTTGTCAATGCCGTAAGTACCTGCGGTACTGTTATGTCGTATGCCTGGAGCTTTTGCGGATCAACATCAACTTCAAATTCTTTTGTAGGTCCGCCCCATGGATTTACCTGAACTATACCCGGAATAGACAACAGCCTTCTGGTCACTATCCATGTATTAATCGTGCGCAGATTAGCTTCTCCAAATCCTTTGGGACCGATAACCTGGTAACGATAAATCTCGCCGGTTGTACTACTCTGCTGGATATTTGGAGTAACTCCGCCCGGTAGACTTACATTCTGCTGCAAAGCAACTGCTGTCTGGCTGTAAGCAAAATGAAAATCAACTCCGTACTTAAAAGTCACCTCAACAAAAGATAGTCCATAAAACGATGTTGATCGGATTATTTTTATTCCTGGCACTGTGTAGAGACCTGTCTCAATAGGAAGTGTATAATAGCGTTCCATTTCTTCGGCAGAAAGACCCGGAACCTGGGCTGTGATTTCCAGGATTACCGGAGTAGGATTCGGGTACGCCTCTATATTGAGTCCCTTATATGCAAAATAACCGGCACCAACAAATAAAATAAGACCAAGAATTATTATTGCCCTCCGACTTAGACAAAATGCAACTACTGATTTAAGCATTGTTGTTTGTCTCCTTAATCCGTTGGGTCAACCTGGTTCATGTTGCTTAGGAATATTCCTCCTTTGGCAACTACAAACTCACCCGGCTTTAGTCCATCCAGAATCTGATCTTCATTGTTACTCTGCTGTCCTATCCTTACTTGACGCTTTATGAAATGGCGGTAATCGGAAGTGACCCAGACGGACATCGCGCCGTTGTCTTCTTGTATTACGCTTGTAGATGGAACTGCAACAACTTTCATCGAGCCATCAAGGAAACGAGCCGTTCCAAACATTCCCGGATGCAGCTTCCCTTCTGGATTTATAATTGAAATCATGACTTTCACTTTACGCGTAACCGGATCAACAACCTCGCCTACTGAGGAAATTATTCCGGAGAAATGTTCGCCCTGATAAGCATCATATTCAAGATCTACTCTTGAGTACGGCTTAATCTCACTTACCTGTTCTTCGTCAATATCTGCTATCGCCCAGACAGTTCCTGCAGGCGCATGTTTAAGTGCTCTGGGATTTATTCCTACGGCTGTCAATTTACTGATGTTATCTGCAAGACTGGTTTGGGTTGAGGCATAATCCTGTTCTGCGTCTTGCATGTCCTTTGCCGCCGCTATGCCGTGCGCAAAAAGATTCTTCACACGCTGTAATGCCAGCGATGAATGTTCCATTGTGGCATCGCTCGTAAGATAATTTGAGTACAGATCAGTAATATCCTGATTTTCGAAGAGGTATAATTTTTTGCTAATAATATCAGATTTAATGACGCTTACTAAATTATAAACCGGTGCTGAAATTGAAAGCTTCATCGTGGTTTCGTGAACTGTATCTATTTTGAACTGCGGCAAATCAAGTTTTGATCCTGGAAATACAATTTCATTTCCATCATCCAGTACTTGCGGTGCTGAGGCGCTTGCCTCCAACGTCTTTGTATATTTCTCAGACCCGTCGCACGCTTGGAATGTTATAACTATTATCAAAATTGCTAATGAGATTAATGCTCTCTTAATCATACAATATCCTTATTTGAAATATTATTCAAAGCTTCGCTTAAATGCGGCACAACCGCTGCAATATTGCCTTAATACTTTCCCGATGAAGTATTAAGAATAGTAAAGCGAAGTTCCTTAATTTGTAGGCTGCTCTGAAAAAACCGGTTTCTGCGTATTGGTAATGCCGGGCATGTCTGCTGTTTTATTTTACTTTTTGATTAACTATAATCAAAGCAACAAAATAACAATGCTCAATACCTGGTATTTTTTCACCAGCCTATAAACAATGAAGCAGAGTAGCGGATATATATATTTTGGGGCTGAGTTCTAAATCAGAAATGTCTTGTTGTGGAGATAAAGTGATTCTGTTATCGTAACAAAAGAATAGTCTGTTGAATTTTTGTCGATGAAGCCTTGTCCCATAACGGAAACATCGAAAGGAATCGTTTCGGTCGACGGGCTGTCTTCATCAATTATAATTCGCTTCGCCGGTATCTTAGTATTATTATGATGCTTTACCTTTGTATTTGGAGATATTTTAATAGAGTTATAATTAATATGATTGAAAATGGTGGGGGAGTCAACTAAAGTTTTCTCAACCTCTTCCGGGTGCTCGATATCTATACTGTTGTCGTTTCCTATAAGTATATCAAGCAGATTTGCCTGATCAAAAAATACAGTAAAGATGAAAAAACAGGCAGCAAAAATAAAAAGCTTTTTGCCGGATTTTACGAATCTATTCATTAATATTATTACTTTGCATTAGTACCTGGAGAGAAATTAAAGCTTCATTTTTTATTTACGTTAAAAATTAAAGAATCGGAATTTATAAATCAATACAATTATAATTAAATTATTTTTAGGAAGTTCGATTGTGTTTAATAACAAGTATTCAACCGATGAATTTAATGTACATGGGTAAATTTAACTTTTCCGGTTCTGTGTAGTAGTGGTAATTTAATATCTTAAAATGTATATTAAAATTAGAATTTGAAATTAAATATTTCCCGGAGATAAGAGATGGGCATAACGAAGCTAAATATCGAAGTAGGTAATCCTTCAAAACCTGAAGTTACTTTAGATATAGAGTTTTTAGTTGACTCCGGTGCAATCTATTCTGTTGTTCCATCAACACTTTTAGAGAAGCTTGATATAAGGCCGGTTACTGAACAAGAATTTAGATTGGCTGACGGTTCAAAAATTAAAAGGAAAAAAGGAATAGCTTTGTTCAAATATGGAAATAAAATCGGCGGCGCCGATGTTATCTTCGGCGAACTTGATGATTCAATTCTTCTTGGCGCATTTACTCTTGAAGCTTTGGGTTTGGCTCTTGATCCGATTAAGCGCCAGCTAAGAGATTTGCCAATGGTTCTTTAAGATCATTATAATTACCCTCTGAAATCGTTCTGAAAACGTTTTGAAAACGTTATGGAAGCCTTATAACCAGCCTCGTATTCTCTTTCTAATAGCCAGTAAACCCGGCTTTCTGATATGCAAGAAAATCAATTTAAGTAAGTCATCTTTAGCAAAGCTAACTCCTGGATGTGTTGTTCTCCAATTACGAATCAAACAATGACTGAGAATGTTGGAATTATAGAGTAAATATAATTATTCCACTACTCCATTATTCCGGGGATTAGTTAAAGTGAGTAAGTTATTAAGCTTTTGCAGCCGGTATAGTAATTAGAAATATTATCCCGCTTGTAATAATAACCAGCGGACCGGAAGGAAGTCCGATAATCATCGAAGCTATTATTCCAACAACCGCTGAAATTACCCCGAACACTACCGACAGCAATCCGTATTGAACAAGCGTTTTACTCAGGTTCTTTGAAGCTGCAGCGGGAATAGCTACTAAAGCGGCAGTCATCAATCCTCCTACCAGGTTAACACCTAATGCAACTATTACTGCTACCGATAAAAGATAAATCAGGTTGTAGAGCTTCACATTTATTCCTTCTACCTTTGCAATGTCTTCATTTATGTTTGCAAGCATTATTTGGGGATAGCTTCGTTGTACCGTTACAAAAACTGCTATACCAAGTATTACCGTAATAATAGTTTCTATTAATCCGATCTTCGATATGTCGCCAATTAAAGCCGCTTCGGCTTCATCAATCGGAAGGAAAAGAAACGCTATACCAATACCGGCTGCGAAAACTATTGCAGTCAATGTTTCCATCGGCAGCTTTGTCTTCAGCTCAAGGAACCAGATGATGAATATTCCTAATATTACAAAAGGGAATGCACCTAACGAAAGGTTAAAGCCGTATATCATCGCAAGGGCAGCTCCCGGCAAAGCAAGATGTCCTAAAGGGTCGGTAACTACAGTCATTTTTTTTGAGAGCATTATCGTTCCTAAGTATGCCGCAGATCCGGCAATAAAAACTCCGCTTATCAAGCTTAAGATCAATTGATAGGGCAACTTGTTAAATCTCCATATCGTGTTTGTAAAATTTTATATCGGATCGGTAAATGTCATGCAATATCT
>JAJYIL010000045.1 GCA_021790055.1 Bacteroidota bacterium | reverse complement strand
TCCATTGTTTGTTATGAATTATTCAGGCGATTACGGATTTAGTAATTACAAGAATAGTAAGGTTAATTCAAAAATAATATATATTAAAGCAGACTCGAGCAAATGGGGATGCACATGCTTTTCAGCGATGGCAGATAGCTGTAAAATCTTCGGGCGAAATTTTGATTATCACCATCATATTGCGCTTGTACTTTACACTCATCCTGCTAATGCATGCTCATCCGTTTCATTGGCAGATATTCCTTACCTTGGCTTTGATGATAAATCCACAGCCGCACAGCTAAATCAGTCGTCATCAATTTCACGAAGCCCTTATTGCTGCGTAGACGGCTTAAATGAAAAAGGTGTTTCAATCGGTTTATTTACAGATAAGAACCTCCAACCTACGGAGGCAGAAATTCTTGAAGCAGTCGGTCTGAAGTTTCCGGCATGGCAGCAGTTGGTAAAATTTATCCGGGAAAACTTTACAGTCCAAACGGGATTGACCCGCATAGCGGCAGACGCTTTGCAGGAAGATTTAAAATTCTTGTACGGGAGAAAATACGGATGGGCTTTGCGATTTAGATTAAAGGGAAAGCTTCATGCCTCGCTATATCCTGCCCGGAATGGATTTACAGTTCAGATCAAACTTAAACCTGAAGCTGTGTTATCTGCTAAGAAGATGAAGTTAAGTAAGAATACCAATCAGGCTATTGAACGAGCCAATCCATACCCGGAAGGCAGATGGCTGTTTATCCCGGTTGAATCGGAGAAGGATATTAAAAGCATAGGGCGATTATTGGAATTAAAGAGAAAATCAAATAGTAAATAATATTTTAATAAAAGGCACAACATGAACACAAAAAATATCGCATTTAGTCAGCAGCTTAAAATAGCAGGAATACTGACATTTGCAGTCGCATTGTTTCAGGCAATCATTACAATCTCACCGGAATGGAGCCGGTATTTTGGTGCAGGAGAGTCATTAGTCTCAAAGATCTGGCTTCTCTATATTAGCGGATTCATAGTTACTTTGATATTTATTTTATTCGGGTTCTACGCTTTATCAGGCGCAGGGATAATTAAGCGGCTGCCTTTTCTTCGAACAGGGCTTGTTATAATCTGTGCATTATTTACCTTGCGCGGATTAGAAATAGTTATGGACATCCTTATCGCAACCGGAAAGATCCATGCAAAGGGAAGTGTGCCGATACAGTTTTTTGCAGAATCGATTGTCTCGCTTGTTATTGGTTTACTCTATCTGTTTGGTATAATCGGAGCCTGGGCAAGAATGCAGAATAAAAAAACAATTTATCGTAAGTCGAAAGAATTAATGAAAGGATACCGGCAATATAAATATTATGGCTGTAATTGAAATAAAGGAAACATTTGGTAAGTATAGAAGCGGCTTTGTAGAAAACAATTCGATTAATTCTAAAATGCCGGCTGAAAAAATAAGGATTCACTTTATCGAAAAGAATTTTCAAAAGAAAGACACCATGGCTGTTGTCATGTCTCCAGGTTTATGGGAGCCGGCAGAAAGAGCAATCCCTTTATTTGACGCACTTGATTATCATTGCGTATCATTAAGCTTCCGTGGAAGGGGGCAGAGTAGTACACCGGTAACCGGCTATGATCTTAATGATCACGTAAGCGATCTGTCTGCAGTAATTGACGGGTTGAAACTGGTGTCAATAGTTATTACTGCTTTCTCAAAAGGTGTTCAATATGCTTGCGGTTATGCTGCAAAATATCCTAAGAAAATTAAAGGAATGATATTGATTGATCAAGCTCCCGTACATATAAAACCGCCGCCGGGGTATGCGTCTTACTGGAAAAATCTGGTATACCTTGGCAAATCTTCAATTAAATATATGCGTCCCGAAGCTTTAGATGGAATCGAAAAAGAATCTACCGAAATTTCATTCTGGAGTAAGCTTAGCAGTTTCAATTTTCCAATACTTGTACTAAGAGGAACAAGCAGCGTCAGCAAAATAAAATCAGAACTTACGGAAGCTGACATGACATTGTATAGAAAATATGCGAAGGAACTGTCTGAAGAAAATTTTGATTTTTCCGGTCACATGATCGTTGATGAAGAATTAGGAAAGTACCGAATGGTAGTAAATAATTTTATTTCCGAATTAAGAGTTGGTCAGATGATTCAGAAGAGTAAATAATTTATCAGATGAAATTTAGAAGGTACTGTTATGCAAATGAAAATAGAACCCATGTTTAGCCGTTTGGGATTAGCTTTCATTATTCTGACTTTTACCCAGCCGGTAAACTTATCAGGATGTAAAGTAAGTAAAGACTCTGAAAGAATATTCGAAGGGAAGATGCAATACTGGGATCTTCCATCAGGATTGCATATTGAATACGTTCCCGCCGTCAAAAGATTCTATATCATCAATCCCGATAGTATTTTTACATGGCGGTCCAGGCGCCAACCAGGTTACCGAAAACCTGGGCGGGACACCGATGTTGTGGTATAAACATCTTGCATCGTGCGGCTACGATATTTATTTATGTGATCAGGCAGGAAGCGGATTATCTTCGAGATTGCAGAATCCCGCCGAATACACTATCGACAGGCATGTTGCAGATCTGGAGTTGATTAGAAAGATTATCGGTAAGTCAAAATTAATTCTTATCGGAGGCTCAATTGGAATAAACGATTTTCACATTAAGGATGAATACCTTTCGCTGCTTCCTTATCGCGGCTTAATGCTTTCAACAAGGCTCTCGTTTGAAGCGAGACTCAAAAGTGTAAAACATGAAGCAGAAGTATATTTTAATCATGGAAGCCCTTCACCCGATAATCAGGCGTTTGATATTACTCAAAACATAGGCTTGCTTGCTTACTCATTTATGATGAAAGCAGGGAAAGCAAATATTGCAGATTCGCCATTAACGGTATATTTAGGTGCCGGGCTTTCTTCTTTTATAATGAATTCGGATTTAATAACGAACAGCAAACTGGGAGAAGGTTACTATACAGACCAAAACTGGTACTGGTTTCATTCTTTTAATATTAACGCCGAAGGAGAATATCTTATTTCCATAGACAAAACTTTAATCATCAAACTGCAGATTCCGTTCTTTAAGATTGTTACGAGCCCGGCAAACGGGCACTGGCTCGGCAACCAGAATAAAGCAGTGTTAAACAATTTCTTTAACGCTGCAGGCGGAGGGAAAGGAGAATTCTTCTGGAAAAACTCTGTGCCTCTATCTTCGATGGAATATAGGCAGCAGTTAAGCAGCCATTTCTCTTTTCGCGGCAGCTATGGATTTAATTATGCATCTTCAAATACTCCGTTTAACATGGGAATGTATATGAACAATTTTTCTGCCGGTGTAGATTGGATTTTTTAATGAAAGGAATTAAGATGAAAAAATACATCGTACCTTGCTTATTGTTAGCTTCGTTTTGGCTCTCGTCCTGCGAGCATTTAATCTTAGGACCAGACGCGCCAAAGCCTCCTCAACCGAAAAAGTATTCTTCAAGATTTGAGACTATACTTGACTCGCTTAGGTACGCGCTTGATATTCCTGCGTTAGCCGGAGCGATAGTATCCGACGCAGGAATTATTGAAGCGGAAGCTGCAGGCTGCAGGCACTATGGCGGTGAGGAAAATGTTACAATTAATGATTGCTTTCATCTTGGTTCTAATGGAAAATCCTTTACAGCCGTTTTGATTGGGGTTCTTGTTGACGAAGGAAAATTTAATTGGAGTACAACACTGCCGGAAATATTTTCTGAATACGCAGGCATAATACGTGATGAATATAAAACCAGCCTCTTCAGCATAAAGGTAGCAATGGTTTTAATTACGCAACAGTCTGGCTTGCATCTAAAAAGCATTTCGGCATTCTGCTGATGACAAACCAAGGCGCAGTAGGCGATGAATGGCTCTTAGGTCCGGCATTCGGGAGAATTTTGAATTATAATCAAAAAGAAATATAAAAGGAAATATTTTTATGAAACGCTTTTACTTCAGCTACATTTCGGAATATAAATTTCTGTTCATTATATCTTTTGTAAATTTTTTACTTGTATATCTTTCCACTTTTACGAAAGGCTACGGCTACTTCATCGACGAGTTCTATTACATTGCCTGCGCTGTAAGACCGGCATTTGGCTATGTTGATCATCCTCCTCTGGCGCCGCTTGTTCTTACTGCTTTTCAATTTTTGTTTGGAAGCTCTATGCTCTCAATAAGAATTTTGCCGGCACTTGCAGAGTCTGCTTCAGTATTTTTTACAGGAATCTTAACAAAGGAAATCGGCGGAGGGAAATTTTCTCAAAGCCTTGCTGCAATATGTATTGCGGCATGTCCAGTTATTGTTACCTTCGGAGGCTTTTATTCAATGAATGCATACGAGCCGCTTCTATCCGTTCTATTTTTAATCTTTGCAGTGAAGATGATTAAAGAAAACAATCCTGGAAGATGGATTTTACTTGGAATAATAATGGGACTTGGCTTAATGAATAAGCATACATTTTCGGCATTCATTATAGCAGTTGTTCTTTCATTACTGGTTTCAGGTAAATGGAAGCTTGTTTTAAATAAGTGGTTTGCGGCGGGTTCAGCAATTGCGCTTCTGATTTTTCTTCCAAACATTATCTGGGAGATGCTGAACAGCTATCCCACGCTTGAGTTTTACAGAAACATAAGCAGTCACAAAAACATTTATACTCCGCCGCTTGATTTCTTAAAGAAACAAATAATCGATATGTCTCCGGCAACCTTTCCTTTCTGGGTTTCAGGGGCAGTGTTTTTGCTATTTTCAAAAAAGGTAAAGGAATATCGTTTTCTCAGTATGCTTTTCATTAGTTTATTTCTTATTATGATGCTTTCAGGAAACAGCCGACCGGACAGGCTTGCATTCGTATTTCCTGCTGCATTTGCGGGCGGAGCTTTTTTCTTTGAGCAAGTAATCCTGAAATATAATTTGAAATGGCTTAAGCCTGTGTTGATGATATTTTTATATGCCGGGATTCTCATAACATTGCCTATTATACTTCCATACTTTAGTTATGAGGAGGTAAAAACCTACACTAAATTATTAGGATTAAATACCGAAATTGAGTCCGGTAATAAGCCGCCGCTTCCGCAATTACTTGCAGACAGAATCGGATGGGAAGATAAATTCAAACTTGTACTGAATGCATATCAAAGTTTAAGTGATAAAGATAAGAAAGAAAGTATTATTGCTGCCGGAAATTATGGTCAGGCTGGCGCTATAGAACTTTACGGGAAAAATTACAACCTGCCTACGGTTGTATGCGGGCATAACACGTATTATCTCTGGAGTAAAGATAAACTGCACGGCAGTATTGTAATTGAGTTGGCAAATGCCGGAGAGATCAACGGATTAAAAAACAGCTTTGACGATGTTACGGAATATCCGGGCGAATATACAAGTCCCTATGTTACCTCTCATGAAAATCATTTAAAAGTTTTCATATGCAGAAAGCCGAAACTACCGTTAGCAGAATTGCTGGATAGAGGAAGATTTTATTACTAAAAGAAAGGAAGGTATGTAATGACTGAGAAAATTACTGTTGATCTTAAGGACGTTCAGGCTACATTGTTTCTGCCGTTGTGGGGACGTGCTGTTGAAACGAAGAAAAGTAATCCGTTATTAATAGATCAAACGGCTGTGAATGTAATGAGTAAAATTGATTATGATTTTAATATGCTGTCGAAGAATATTCATCCTATATCCCGGTTTGAGTGGATATGCCGCAGTCTTCATATTGATAGAACAATAACAGAATTTCTATCCCGGCATCCGAGAGCAGCTATAGTGAACGTCGGATGCGGATTAGATACTACCTTTGAAAGAATTGATAATGGAAAGCTGCTCTGGTACGACCTTGACCTGCCGGATGTAATAGAACTTAGACGGAAATTCATTCCGGAGAGCAGCAGAAGAAAATTTCTTTTGGCATCGTTTCTTGATGACGGATGGCTTAACGAGATTTCCGTTGAAGATAATGTGTTGTTAATTGCAGCAGGTGTTCTTTATTATTTTGATGAGAGTCAGATAAAGAATATTTTTAACAAAATTTCTTTTGCATTTCCCGGAAGCGAATTCGTTTTTGATGCAGCGTCTCGTTTCGGAGTAAAGACAGCAAATAAAAAAGTAATTGAAAGTAGCGGTCTGGATGAAAGGTCATATCTAAAATGGGGCATAGATTCTGCCGATGAGATGCCGGCTTGTAACGATAGGATTGAAATATTACGTGAATATCCAATGTTCAGAAAAATGACTAAAAGCCTGGACTGGAAAAATAAAATTACGGCTTTCATTTCCGATCATTATAAGATAATGTACATGGTTCATATAAGATTTAAGAGAGATTGAAGACATCCGATGGAAATTGATTTATCTCTTAGAGCCTTTTGATTTTGTACACAAAGTTTCATACAAAGCTTTTTAGTTTCGCCAATCAGGATTAAGGCTTTAACGAGCTATTAACATCGCCTGCGGCAATTCCTTTAATATTATCAACTACATTTTGATTCGTTACTGTAACCTGATTATTTCCGGAGAATATCCAATCCGGAATGTTAAAGGAAGTAATCTTGTGGATAAATCTATTGCAAATTAAAAGTGCATCGGTGCTGTTAACACTTCCGCTGCCGTTAACATCGCCGGCTTTCTGCTGTAATGTGTCTAAGGAGATTTGATGCAGAAAATACTTGGCAGCAATCAGGGCATCGGTGGAATTTACACCGCCCCATCCGCCGGATTTTGACGGGCTGATTTCATATGTTCCGGGAACAACATCGTTAAAGCTGTACGAACCGCTATTATCTGTTACAGTTGAATCTGTTCCATTTGATCCGCTTAAGATAATTTTAACGTTTGATAAAGGAGTGCTGCCGGCATTATCGTAATAAACATGTCCGGTTATACTGTATGAAGAGCCGCTGCTTAATACGACATTCGAGTTGCCGGGAATAACATGTACTCTTACAACATAATCGGAACCGTTGTAAAACGATGAGTCTAAAACAGAATTATTTCCTTGAGTAATAGTTACCTCTTTCCATGTTTGGGGAACCGTTATATCGACTGTAAGCGGGTAGTTATAAATGGATGTATCCAGCGTTCCAATAGTTGAAGCTACTATTATTTGATTGCTTGTTGATGAAACTATACTATAGTTGAAATTTTCTCTTTCTTTTATATAGCGTGTAACGTTTCCGAACGTAGCTTCCCAGATATTATTGGAGTCGGATTCCTGGACAACCCAATTACAGAGCTTGTTAAGAAAATATGTTGATACGCTTGTTGTGTCGGAACCGGCAGTATCGGAGATTTGGTCCCAGGGTAAAATATCGTGAGCATAATAATTTGCCCATCCGCCTGTTTCAATAGACTGTGAAATAACATTACTGGTATAAACGTTAAAGGCTTCATCGTCAGTCATAGTTCCGCGCGGATGATTGAAATAAATATCTATAGCATTTATTTTATATAATTCGTTTCCCGTAATATCCGGAGAATTAGAGTAGTCTCCGCCTTGCCGGGCAGACGCATAGAATTGTGAGACGGCATCAATGACCTGATTATTATATGCGTTGTAAGGATATGCTAAGCTTACACATTTATAGCCGGGAATCTTTTGTTCAATGAGCTGCTGCGACTGATATAACTCGTAATCTAAAGTACCGGGCTGGTTAATAGTACCTACAGGTAAAGTATCTAATTCAGGATGAGTCATTGTATGCGAACCTATTTCATGACCTTCATGAGCTAAAGAATCGAACTGCCACCAGAAGCCATATAACCAATTCGGCTTTGAATCGGTCACTTCACCAGCAATAACAAAAAAGGTAGCTTTTAAACCATAGCTGTCAATAATCGGTCTTGCATAAGTAAACTGGCTTATTTTTGAATCATCGAAGCTAAAAGTAAATGCGGACTTTTTATTATCAGCCCATCTTTTTACAGATACCGAGCCATAGACCGACTGGGGCTGCGTAATATTATTTTTTCCTTTTGTACCCGCATTGCTTATTCCGGGTAAAATAATTAGAATAAAAAAAACGATGCAATAAATATGGTAATTCAGTTTCATAATTATAACTTTATTTTAGATTTACTTAAATAATACTTTCCTCAAAAATTTTCTTCGTTAAAAGGCGAATGTTCACATCGTTTAAATCCACTGACGATATTTCGACTCATTTTAAGAAGAAATTATTTAACTGCTACACTAAGAAACATTATAGTTTATAAAAATTATTTCTTTAGCAGATTAAATAATAAATTATAAATAACCCATTTTATAAACACAATAATTAGACCAAGCTTGTTGCTCGATGCTTTGATGCTGGATCTGGTAAGCGTTACTCCAAAGATTCGGATTACCCATGTTGATTTACTTGGGAAACAAATAAGGCATGGAAGTTGAAAAGTATGAGAAAATAAAAAAAGAGAATTCTTAGTATTACTGAAATAATCAATCTGAAATGACAGAATATTAAGGATCATTAGAAAAATAAATGCGGATTATAGCTGAAAATTGTGTATCAGAATAAAGCGCATTCTTATAATGTACAAAGAGAATAAAAAGTCCAATAGCGTAAAAACTATTCCCGTAGATTGTGACTTACGGGGCGAAGCGCTGGTAAAAATGATAAAAAGATTTAAAGTTTTATAATAGTTAGTTTTAACATTTATAATTGTTGGTAGAATGAAGAAAATATTTATTGCTGTATTGTTATTTTTCACCATTTTTAGCCTGAATTGCTTTGCCCAGCAGGATATTCAATTCGGAAAAAGTGCAAAACAGATGTCCGGTTCCGGCGGGCAATACGACTATTCCGACCCTAATGCCGTTAACATCAAGGTGATGGTATGGGGATATGTTAAATTTCCGGGTCAATATATTTTACCGGCAAATAGTAATGTTATTAATCTTCTTTCACTTGCCGGCGGACCTATTCAAGATGCAGAGCTTGACGGATTAAAGCTATTTAGGATTGATAAGGATGGTAACCAAACTATAACTGATTTAAATTATGAAGATCTATTAGGAGATAACAGCAGTTTATCCAATCCAGTACAAATTCCGAAATTACTTCCGGGCGATGTTCTACTTATTCCAGGTGCGCCCAAATGGTATTTCAAAGATTACTTCGGACTTTTGCTTTCTATTGTTTCTACGCTGGCTTCAATTGCGGCTGTCTTAGTTTACGTCTATAAAAAATAAAATTAAATTACTATGCAAATTCAGGATTCTAAAAAGTACATTATTGAATCTCCCAGGACTTTGAAAGATTACGTAGGGATAGTCAATAAAAACAAGCGGGCTTTTTATACAATTACGCTTATCATCTTTGCCGCTGCTTTAGCCTATTCGATCTTAGCACCTAATATTTATAAATCGACTGTTATGCTTAGGGTAACCGAGCAGCCGGATAATATATTAAAGCAGTCACAGGGGTATACGACTATTAATGTTCTTGACAGATTTATCTCCAATGAAATCGGAGTAATTACAAATTACTCTACGAGGGAAAGAGTAGCAAAAGAACTTATAGACAAGGTTAATAACGATAAGAGTATTAATTTCAAGTTATTGGTTGAAAAAGATGCCGCGACCGGTGCAACTACACCAAGAGGCATTGAGGACGTAGCTGAAATACTAAAAGCTAAAGTTACAGTTAAACAAGAACCTGATATGGATGCAATTAATATTTCCGCCGTGTCGCCTTCGCCGGAAGAGGCTGCGCTAATAGCAAATACCTATGCCGAGGTATATCAAAAGATAAATCTAGAAGATAACCGTGCACAGCTAAGCCAGATGGAAAAGTTTCTTGCCAAGCAGAGCAATGCAAAGTTGGCTGAACTTGACAGTGCCGAGACAGCACTTTCTAATTTTAAACAGACGAGAAGAGTAGTGGCGCTCGATGCTCAATCAACGGCATTGATAGACCAGCTAGCCCAGCTTGATGCCCAGAGGAATGCGACTAAGCTGGATCTTATGTCATCCAATCAGGCTTTGGAACAATACAGGCAGACAGTAAACAAGCAAAGCCCTGAGCTTGTAAGTTATATGGATAACCAAACTTCACAAGCGTATATTAGCGCCTTGCAACAACAGATTGCAGATTTGCAGATGAACAGGGACCTGGCACTTTCAAACAACAATCCCAACATAGATGTATCGGCTAAAGTAAAACAATATGATAACCAAATAAAGGACTTACAACAAAAGCTAAGCGCAAGAATCGGTCAGATTAAATCAGGCGCCTATGCCAGCAGCCCGGACCAGATAAAGGAACAATCGCAAAGGCTTATGGTTGAGGAGGTGCGGAACCGCTCTCTTAAAATAAGATTGAATGAACTGGATGCGTTAATAAGCAGCTATAACTCCCAGCTTGCAAGCTTGCCGAAAGAATCGATGCAGTTGTCGCAGTATGAAAGAAACGTTCAATCCCTGCAGGATCTATATACACAGTTAAGGCAAAAATACCAGGAAGTAAAAATTAATGAGCTTTCGCAATCCGGCAATGTACTTATTCTGAGCTATGGGAAAGTGCCGGATAAGCCTGCTAAGCCGGTAAGAGCATTAATCGCATTAATAGGGTTGCTCGGCGGAGCTGTTACAGCCTTAGGCTTTATTTTAGTTAAGGATTACTTCGCTGAAAGTGATAAAACTCAGGAATATGAATACGACCGTACAGAATCGCAACTGACAGCTTTAAGGGAAGAACAAGCGCTTCCTGCCGGCAGGCAGGCATTACCGTCTTTGCCCCAGCAAAAAAGATTAATGAGAACCGACCGGCATGCGGGCAACAGCAATATGCCGGATAATGAAACTTTATTATTGCAGCAACCTAAGGTCAATAAGAATGAATCCTTAAAATTAAAGCAAAGTAACTTTAATGCGACCTCGTCAAAAATTCATCCGGAGAGATTAGTAATTGTTAGCTCAGCATTACACGGTGAAGGAAAAACTTCTATGGCGGTGAACATTGCTAATAAGAGTGTTCAGTCAAATCAAAACACCTTGCTGGTCGATTGCGATTTTAGATTACCAATGGTTCACAAAGTTTTAAATACATTTCAAACTCCCGGGCTTTCTAATTACCTTACGGAAAGTGCTTCGTTACCGGATATAGTAAGGAAAAATAAAGATGGAATATATTTTATAACTGCAGGTACAGCCGTTCAGGAACCCGCCGGGTTATTATCTTCCGGCAGGATGGAACATTTTGTATTTGAAATCAGAGATTTATTTGATTTCGTTGTTATAGTTTCGTCTCCGGTTGTTACCGAAGAAGGCACAGAGATATTAGCGAAGTATGCAGATGGGATTATTCTCGTAGTTTCTCCTAATAAAACCGATATGAGAACTATGGCAAACGCTTTGAATTTAATAAAAAGTATGAAAGCTCCTTTACTCGGTACCACTTACAATAATTCTTTCAGCCCAAAGGAAATTAGAGCGTATAACCGGAACGGTATTAAGGCTCA
>JAJYIL010000044.1 GCA_021790055.1 Bacteroidota bacterium | reverse complement strand
AGCAACGCAAGCTTAAGGCATATTTATAAAAACCTTGTTGAATATGTTCCCTCGCATCATGAGGTTCGCAGGAATTTAAGTCTCGCCGGTTTCAATTCTACTGACGATTGGAAGATTTTACCGGAGATGAAAATTCCGGAAAAGGGCAAGGCTAAAGTTGAAAGATATCTTTCCGAAATTGATCCTGCCGGTAATATTATTGCGATAGCTCCGGGTTCTGTTTGGGAAACTAAAAAATACCCGGCTGAATACATTGAGGCGATAATAAAATTCTTAACGGAAAATGCGGTTAAAGTAATTCTTATCGGGAGCGAAAAAGAGAGACCGCTTTGCGATTCAATAAAGGAAAAGCATGAAAGCAAAATATATTCAGCTGCAGGAATGTTTACACTGGTTGAAACCGTGGAGCTTTTGAAACGAGCAAGCTTATTGATTACGAACGACAGCGCGCCTACACATCTTGCAATGTGCGCGGATATCCCTGCACTTACCTTGTACTGCTCTACAGTTCCCGAATTCGGATTCTATCCATATAACGGCAGGAGTTCTTTTTTAAGCTTGAACGACTTATATTGCAAGCCGTGCGGCATACACGGCTACGATAAATGCCCGGTTAAGAATTTTGCGTGCGGTAAAAACTTGAAGCCGGAAATTGTTATTTCCAAAATAAAGGAGATACTTAATGATTGATATAAAATTTGCAGAGAAAATTAACATAGATACAAACTTCGAAAATGCAATTCAGAAAGCGAAAAGGTTATTCCTTGAAGGCTCCGTATTTGTTTACCCGACCGATACAATATACGGCTTCGGGGCTAACCCCTTCAATGAAGAAGCAGTAAGAAAAATTGATGAGGTAAAGCGACGCCCGCGCGGTAAGACGTATATAATGCTTGTAAATAGTATTGAGGTACTGACTAAATACATCGAAATAAAATCCGAGAAGCACCTGGACTTTCTTCTTTCAATTTGGCCAAATCCGGTCTCGGTAGTTCTTCCTTTAAATTCCAAAGCAAGCGAGATACTAAAGGTGGAAAGCGCAGCCTTTAGAATTCCGAACCACCGTTTCTGCCAGAAGCTGACAGGCGAGCTTGAAATGCCGTTAGTATCAACCAGCGTAAACCGCAGCGGCAATCCTCCTATGGTTGAACCGAATTCGATAATTGAAGAGTTTAGCTCCGAAGTCAGCACTATTTTCTATACAGATAAAAAATGCTTTTACGAAGCTTCAACGTTAATTGATTTAAGCGATAGTATCCCGGTACTTTTAAGGGAAGGGAAAATAAAATTTAACGACTTGATGGATAAATTTGAAAAATGCTAAAGAAGATTCTAATCAAATTTGACAGCCTTAAAGGCAAGTTGAAAATAAACAGCGTTAAGAAAATAAAGGGCTATTCTATTTTGATTATTCCTACCGGAGCCGGTGTTGAGGCGAAGACTCATCATTTATCGGCAAGAAAGGCATACACTGTTGCTGCCGTTTATTCACTAGTTATATTTTTGCTTGGATTTTTTCTAATCAACCTAACACCGGTTAAAGGATTGATTTTCCCGGGAAGTAACAGCCTTACTCCTTCAGAAAAGAAATTAGTCAACGAGATAAATCAAAAAATGCTTTCATTAACGGAAGAATTGAGAAATTTGAAGTCGACAAATCAAGACTTAAAGAAGGCAATGATGATTGAAGATTCTACGCATGCAGATTCTGTTCCGGGTAAAAAGGTTGATACTAACCGGGGCAGCAAGAAAAATCCATACGGGGGAGACGTTTTACCGGCTTTTAATGAAATAATAACAAAAATTATTTTTCAACAAAAACAGCAAGCAAATTCGGGGAAATTATTTTATTTTATAAGACCGCTTATAGGATTTATTAGCCGCGGCTTTGATCCGGCTATCGGGCACATGGGAATTGATATAGTTGCCAAGGTTGGAACACCGGTAGCCGCCGCCGCAAGCGGTTATGTTGTATTTGCCGATTATACTGTTAGAGATGGTTATATGATGATTATTAATCATTCAAATGGGTACGTAACGGTTTACAAGCACTGTTCAGCTTTGCTGAAAAAGCCGAGAGACATTGTAACCGGCGGTGAGATAATTGCGCTCAGCGGCAATTCCGGCGAAATGACTACCGGTCCTCATCTTCATTTTGAAATATGGAAAAACGGAAAGCCTATTAACCCAAAAAATCTATTCTTAAATAATTGAAGGAGATACTAAATTGAAAATCCAGGAAACCATAATTGGCAAAGAAGTTGGAAAAGACGCTGTCACAATAGTCAGCGAGGGTGTAATAATTGAGGGTAAGCTTACAAGCAGAGGGAATGTCAGGATAGACGGTGAAGTTAAAGGTAATTTACAGGTTAGCGGAAATGTCACGATAGGAAAGTCCGGTTTTGTTAACGGTGAAGTAACCGGGCAGATGATAATACACGGCGGTAAAATTGAAGGCACACTTAAGGCGAACGAAAAAGTGGTACTCGAGGGAACATCGACCCTGAAGGGAGACATATTCACAAAGATATTGGTAGTTGAAGAGGGAGCGGTATTTGACGGCAACAGCTCGATGAGCTCAAAAGAAAAGGCGAATTTATTTAATCCGCCTTCGCCGCTTAAGGATATCAAATGAAGCTTGTAGACCCGGATGACGACAAAGAGAATTCCAATAGCGGATGGTTTGTTTACCTGGGTTTAGGAACACAGCTTGCCATAACCGTTACCGGTATGGCTTTTTTAGGATATTGGCTGGATAGAAAATATAATTCGGAACCATTGCTGACGGTTATCTGCTCTTTTTTAGGGATAACCGTCGGGCTTTATAACTTTATCAAGACAGTTTTGAAATCAAAGTAGTCATGTTCGAGCATAAGCTGTTAAAGGTGAGCTTTATTTTTATTTTTTTACTTTTCCTCTTCGTATTTCTATTTCACCATTTTTCAATAATATCATACGAAAATCTAATCTCCATTCATGTTGCCGCAATATTAACCACTATTAATTTTATTATTGCCGTAATTTCAATTGAATGGCTTGAAAAAAGGGCTCCGGGTAATGCGTTAGCGAACTTTATGAAGGGTATGATTATCCGGATGGTGGTATTGATTTTGCTTATTATTTTTTCCTTCAAATTCTTGGATATAAAACGGAATAGTTTTATATTTTCAATCTTAATTTTTTATATATATTACCTGGTTATAGAAATTATATTCATTGTAAAAAGAGAAGCCTAAAGGCGATTTTATGACCCCGGATACCGTAAAAGCATTAACTTCAGCAGATACGCTTAAAAAGGCTGCCGAAAGCAGCAGCGATCCAAGCTGGATTATGCATCATGTTATGGATTCAAACCGGATTAGCTTTGGACCATTGGGTAGCATGCAGTTGCCTCACTTGCAGCTCTTCGGGTTCAACTTATCGATAACGCGGGACATTTTTATAATGTGGTTTGTCTCGGCAGTATTAGTTATTTTACTGCTTATTGCCGCCCGAGGGTATAAAAGATCTCTTGTGCCAAAGGGAATATCAAACTTTTTTGAAGTAATAATAGATTTTGTTAAGAACGAAATTGTAAAGCCTGCTATAGGCAAAGGATATGAGCCTTACATGCCTTACATGCTTACGCTGTTCTTCTTTATTTTATTTTGCAACATGTTCGGATTGATTCCGCTGCCTAACCTGGTTGTAGTTACGGGAAATGTTGCTGTAACTGCTTCACTTGCGATTATTTCATTTGTAGTAATACAGTACACCGGGATGAAGCAGCACGGCGTAATGAATTACCTTAAAAGCCTCGTTCCGTCCGGCATGCCGGTAATGATTATTCCTATTATGGCAGTAATTGAGCTGATCGGATTATTTACAAAGCCGTTCGCATTGTGCATTCGTCTTTTTGCAAACATGGTTGCCGGGCATATAGTAATCTTTTCGCTGCTCGGTTTGATTTTTATTATGCACACAATTTATGTAGCGCCGGTTTCCGTCGGCTTTACATTGTTTATCGAAATGCTGGAGATTTTAGTAGCATTAATACAAGCTTATGTGTTTACAATGCTGACTGCCCTTTTTATCGGAATGGCTAAGCATATTGAACATTAATTTTCAAAAAAAATAAAAACATACTTAAGGAGAAATATATGGATTTCGGTTGGTTAAGCGCCGGGTTAGGTGCTGGTTTAGTAGTAATTGGTGCCGGTCTCGGAATCGGCAAGCTTGCCGGTCAGGCAATGGAAGCAATGGGCAGGCAGCCCGAGGCAATTGCGCCAATTAGAACGGCGATGATTATCGCCGCCGCTCTTATCGAAGGTATTGCATTCTTCGGATTGGTTATCTGTATTTTATTGGCGTTTAAAGGCGCATAATTTTTACGATTTTTTTAAGCAGGGATAACCTGCCTATCTTAAATTCTTATTAGGAATTGATTTTATGATTACCGGTTTGTTTCTATCGGTTTTTATCCTGGCGGCTGAAAGCGGCGGAAGCATAATTGATGTTGATCCCGGCGTTGTTTTCTGGACGCTAATAACTTTCATCGTGCTTCTTTTTATCTTAAAGAAGTTTGCATGGAAGCCGATTTTAACCGCCCTGGATCAGCGTGAAAATGCCATCCGAGAATCCCTGGATAAGGCGGAAAAGGCAAAGCTGGATGCTCAAAACGTTCTTGAGCAGAACCAGGTAAGCCTTGCTAAGGCTGAAGAAGAATCCAAGAAGATTGTCGAGCAGAGCAGGCAATATGCCGAAAAGCTAAAAGAACAAATTCTTCAAGACAGCAGAGACCAGGCAAGGAAAGTGATTAACGAAGCATCAAATGAGATTGAGCGTAAGAAGGATGCTGCGTTTGACGAGCTGAAGACGCAGGTTGCTGAAATAGCTATTAAGGCGGCAGAGAAAATTCTGAAAGAAAACCTCAACGAGGAGATGCAGAAGAGAATCGTTAACAAATATATCGGCGAAATAACTAAGAACTGATTTATGAGCGAGTATAAAGTATCAAGGCGGTATGCAACATCGCTGCTCGAATCGGCAATTGAAAAGAATACACTCGATTCGATTGCAAGCGATATTGAGCTTGTCGCCTCAACACTTGATGCCAACAGGCAGCTAGTTCATGCCTTATCGAACCCGGTAATAAGACCGAATGTTAAGTTGAAGGTGCTCGAGGAAATTTTCAAGTCCAGGGTGAATCCGGATACTATGAATTTCCTAAAATTTCTTGTTGAGAAAAACAGGCAGAATCTTCTTGAAAGCATTTCTAAAATTTTCCTGGAACTCCGGGACGAGCATCTTGGAATTGTAAATGTGGAAGTTACCTCTGCATTGGCTTTCAACGATGAGCAGACTGAAAGGCTTAAGAATAGCCTGGAAAGATTTCTAAGTAAGAAAGTAAGATTGAACTTCAAAATAGATAGTGAAATAATCGGCGGCTTTGTTGCCAAGGTCGGCGATACGGTTTTTGATGCATCGCTAATTCATCAGCTTGATCTGCTGAAGGTGCAGTTCTTAAAAGGCGGCGCATCGTTAAATTAAATGAGAAAATTTTTATATATCTTGAATCGACCGCTCACAAAGCGGTTATTATGATATGATACGACCAATTTTATAAGGAATAAAAATGGCTGAAGTAAAACCTGACGAAATATCAGCGATACTGAGGAAGCAGTTGTCGGGCTTCGAAAGCGAAGTTGACATTTATGATGTAGGCACTGTTTTACAGGTTGGCGATGGAATAGCACGCGTATACGGGCTTTCCAAAGTAATGGCGAGCGAGCTTGTCGAGTTCCCGAATAATGTTTTCGGAATGGTTCTTAACCTCGAGGAGGACAGCGTCGGCTGCGTTCTTTTCGGCGAATCGACGTTGGTAAAAGAAGGCGACACAGTAAAGAGAACGAAGCGCGTAGCATCTATGCCGGTGGGCGAAGAGATGCTTGGAAGAGTTATTACGCCGCTCGGTCTTCCTATTGACGGCAAAGGCTCAATCAACACGAGTAAATTTTCACCGATTGAGCGAAAGGCTCTCGGCGTTATACAGAGACAAGGCGTTAAAGAACCGATTCAAACGGGCATCACTGCAATCGATGCTATGATTCCTATCGGTAGAGGACAAAGAGAATTAATTATCGGCGACCGCCAGACGGGGAAGACTGCGGTTGCAATCGATACAATCATCAATCAGAAATATACACACAGCGAGGAAGCAAAAAAGCTCGGCATTCAGCCTGTGTATTGCATTTACGTTGCAATAGGGCAGAAGAGCTCTACCATTGCTCAAGTTGTAGCAAAGCTTCAAGAGTTCGGCGCGATGGATTACACAACGGTAATTTCTGCCTCTGCATCGGAGCCGGCGCCGCTTCAATTTATCGCTCCTTATTCCGGGGCAACACTCGGAGAATTTTTCAGAGACAACGGCAAGCACGCTCTTGTTATTTATGACGATCTTTCCAAACAAGCAGCCGCCTACCGCGAGCTTTCACTTCTTCTTAGAAGACCTCCGGGACGCGAGGCTTATCCCGGCGATGTATTTTATCTTCACTCAAGACTGCTCGAGAGAGCCTCAAAGTTAAGTGATGAGTTAGGCGGCGGAAGCTTAACCGCTCTTCCAATTATTGAAACACAGCAAGGCGACGTTTCAGCTTACATCCCGACTAACGTTATTTCAATTACCGACGGTCAGATCTATCTTGAGTCAAACTTGTTCAACGCAGGCGTAAGACCTGCAATCAACGTCGGTATATCGGTTTCCCGTGTAGGCGGCAATGCGCAGATTAAAGCAATGAAGAAAGTTGCCGGCTCATTGAGAACGGATTTGGCACAATACAGAGAGCTCGAAGCTTTTTCAAAGTTCGGTTCCGATTTGGACAAGATTACCCAACGTACGCTTGCAAGAGGTGCTCGTCTTGTCGAGCTTCTAAAGCAAGGTCAATATTCACCTGTCCCGGTTGAAAAGCAAGTCGTAAGTATTTTCCTCGGTACAAACGGATTGCTTGATGAAATCCCGGTTAGTGAAGTAAAACAGTTCGAGAAGGAAATACAGGATTACATTGAAGTAAATTACAGCGGCGTTTACGAATCAATTAGAAAAGAAAAACAATTAACATATGAGACAATAAACGACATCAAGAAAGCCGCTAAAGAGCTGTCGGCATCATTTCGTATGGCGACCGATTCCGGCAAGGCTCGCGCATAAAAAATGGCAACGTTAAGAGACATAAAGCGAAGAATCAAAGGCGTACAGAGCACGCAGCAGATTACCAAGGCTATGAAGATGGTTGCTGCCGCCAAGCTTAGAAGGGCGCAGGAAAAAATTATCAATGCCCGTCCATACGCCAATGAAATATTTGTTATGCTCTCTCACCTTGTTACCGAATTTGATTTGGCGACGAATCCTTACCTCAAAAATCGCGATGCGAAGAAAGTTGCATTGGTTGTCGTTACCTCGGATAGAGGGCTATGCGGTGCGTTCAATTCGAACATCATAAAGGAAGCAGTCAGGTACATCGATGAAGAACTAAAGCCTAAGAATATTTCTGCCGGTATATTTTGTGTCGGCAGGAAGGCGACCGACTTCTTTACAAAAAGAGATTTCGATGTGCTATATAAGAAAGCAGGTCTGTTCTCCGGATTAAAATACGAGTCGGCGCTCGAAATTGCCAACGAATTGATCCGGGGATATCTTGCCGGTGAATTCGATAAAGTGATAATCGTTTTTAACGAATTCAAATCAATAATACAGCAGAAGATCGTAATGAGCCAATTCCTTCCGGTACCGGTTGCTAAGCGGACTGAGAAAGAAAAGTTAGCGTTACCTAATTATATTTACGAGCCGAACCAGCGAGAGATTTTCAATTACCTATTGCCGAAGCATTTAAAGGCGCAATTGTGGCGGGTGCTGCTGGAGTCAAACGCAGCGGAGTTTGCCGCACAGATGACTGCCATGGACAACGCAACAACCAACGCGAAAGAGTTAATTCGCGCTCTGAATCTTAAATATAACAAAGAAAGACAGGCAGCTATTACTAAAGAGATTCTTGAGATTGTATCAGGCGCAAATGCGCTTAAGGCAGGTTGAAAAAGAAAAGTTGCGAAGTATGATACGGTGTGAGAACTTATTTAAAAATTATGTTCTAGTGGAATAATGGAATACAGGAGTAATGGAATAGCTGGAAACCGGCTGCTCCATTACTCCAATATTCCAATTCTCAAGGAAATAATTTAGATTAGTATAAATTTAATAAGCTGGTTTGAATGTTGAAGAAGGAATAGCAAGTTATGTTGGAAGAATTATCTCTTAAGCTTGAAACGGCGCTGAAGAAAGTACGCGGTCAGGGAAAGCTTTCCGAGAAAAACATTTCGGACACTTTAAGAGAGATTCGTCGTGTTCTTTTAGATGCTGATGTAAATTACAAAGTTGCCAAAGAGTTTATTGAGAAAGTTCAGCAGAAAGCGCTCGGTACCGAGGTTATCAACTCAATTACTCCCGGTCAGTTAATTACAAAAATATTTTTTGATGAGCTTACCCAGCTTTTGGGCGGAAGCTCGACGGAGATAAAAATTAACGGTTCCGGTATTACGACGATATTAATTGTCGGTCTCCAGGGCTCCGGAAAAACGACATACTCTGCCAAGCTTGCAAAGAGACTCAAGGAAGAAAACAACAGGAAAGTTCTTCTTGTTGCAGCGGACGTTTACCGTCCTGCCGCTATCCAGCAGTTGAAGATTTTAGGCGAGCAAATAAGCGTTCCTGTTTTTTCAATTGAAGAAAAGAATGCAAGGAAGACGGTTGAGGACTCAATTCCTTTTGCAAAAGGAAAAGGTGTTGACACCGTAATCATCGATACTGCCGGTCGTCTTCATGTTGATGAAGAAATGATGACCGAGGTTGCGGACATAAAAGAACTGGTTAAGCCGAGTGAGACACTTTTTGTTGTTGACTCTATGACCGGGCAGGATGCGGTAAATTCTGCTAAGGCTTTTAATGAAAGAGTGGACTACGACGGAATTGTTCTTACTAAGCTTGACGGCGATGCAAGAGGCGGAGCGGCGCTTTCGATACGTGCAGTTACCGGAAAGCCGATTAAGTTTGTAAGTAACGGCGAGAAACTTAATGCTCTTGAAGTCTTTCATCCCGACAGGCTTGCATCGAGGATTCTTGGAAAGGGCGATGTAGTTTCGCTTGTCGAGAAGGCTCAAAGCAGCTTTGATGAGGACGAAGCTATACGGCTGGAAGAAAAATTAAGGAAAAATAAATTTGATTTTGATGATTTTCTTAAGCAAATTAAAGCACTTAAGAAAATGGGTTCTTTGTCATCGCTGCTTGGTATGATACCCGGGCTTGGTTCCCAGCTAAAAAATGCCAAGATTGACGACAATGCACTCGTTAAGGTAGAGGCTATAATTCATTCGATGACGATGCAGGAACGCAGTAATCCGAAAATTCTGAACGGAAGCAGGCGAATGAGAATTGCAAGAGGCAGCGGGACGTCGATTCAAGACGTCAACAGACTGATAAGGCAATTCAGCGAAATGCAGAAAATGATGAGCAGATTTTCGAAAAAAGGTTTCGACAGTTCCCTCTTGAATAATATTCGAGTGGGAAGATGAGTTGAAAATTTGTAATTTTCTAAAAGCTCTTGAAGGAATATTGGAGTAAAGGAATAGCGGTTATTTGATATTCCAATACTCCTTTAATGAGTCTTCGGGATTAGGAATAATTAAAAAGTATAATTAAAAAAAATAGAAAGAAATAGTGATTTGGAGGTTCAAATAACTTGGCTGTTAAGTTAAGATTAAGAAGAATTGGAAAGAAGAAGCAACCCGTATACAAAGTAGTTGCTGCAGATTCCAGGTCTCCTCGCGACGGGAAGTTTCTCGAAGCAATAGGCTTGTATAATCCTTTAGCAGATCCCGCAACTGTTGATATAAAAGAGGAGCGCGCTATCTATTGGCTGAATGTCGGCGCTAAACCAACCGATACTGTTAAAAGCCTTCTTAGCCAGAAGGGAATAATTCTTAAAAGAGAATTAAAGAGAAGAGGATTAGCCGAGGAGAAAATTCAGGAAGAGCTTGCTAATTGGTCTAAGCTGAGAGAAGCGAAGGCGATGAGCAAATCTTCAAAAAAGAAAAAAGCTAAGAATGAAATTGTTTCAAAAGAAAGTGCCAATAATCAGGAAGTGGAAAAAGTTGATGATGGTGCAGCAGAAGTAAAGGGCGCTGCTTCTGAATGAAGCTTCTGTTAAGGATTAGAGTTCTTTTTCTTCTTTAACCGCAGTTTCGACTGTACAATATTTCTAAGAGCTCCCGGCTGTAAATATAGGAGGCTTCTTTCTATGAGAGAATTCATCGAATTCATCGCAAAGCATCTGGTTGATTACCCCGACAGTGTTTCGATAGAAGAGAAGGAGCAGGAGGATCGTAAGATACTTTTGTCTCTCAAAGTTCGCTCGGAAGACATCGGTAAAGTTATCGGCAGGCAAGGTAAAACAGCACAAGCAATGCGAACGCTGTTAACTGCGGTTTCTGCCAAGGAAGGCAAGAAGGCAATCTTGGAAATATTGGATTGATGTTTAAATATTGTTCTTGATTCCGGTTTGAATGATTATTTTTTAATTGCGAAGGTCATCTCCGTTTACGGGAGAGATGGTTACGTTAGTGTGCGTTCTTATTCAGATTTTCCTGAAAGATTTGATGACCTAGGTAAGGTTTATATTGACTTTTTCGACGACAAGAAAGAATTTTTTGTTGAGAACGTAATTCGAAATAAAGGCTCTATTCTGGTTAAGTTCAGAAATTTCGATAATGATGAAGAATCGAAGATTCTGATTGAAAAAGAAATTTTTGTTGACAAAGAAAATTTATACAAGCTGCCCGAGGGTCAGTTCTATATCCATGACTTAATTGGCAGCACGGTTTACCGGAACAATGAGCTGTTCGGTATCCTTAAAGATGTTCTTCCTTATCCTGCCAACGACGTTTATGTTATAGATGCCAACGGCAGTGAGATATTGATTCCGGCTTCGTTTGAATTTATAGAAAGCTTTGACCCGGAAATGAAAATTTTAATTCTGAAGCCCGGAGGCAACTTATACTAAGCCAGAGGCTTATAAAGACGATGATGAGACTTGATATAATCTCGGCTGTGCCGGAACTGCTTGCGAGCCCGCTCAATTCAAGTATAATAAAAAGAGCACAAGACAAAGGGAAGGTTGAAATTTTAATTCATAACCTGAGGGATTACGCTTTCAACAAGCACAAGCAGATTGACGATAAGCCGTTCGGCGGCGGACCGGGAATGGTGCTTAAGCCTGAACCGTTCTTTGAGTGTATTGAAAAGCTTCTTCAGGAGAGAAGATACGATCACATAATCTTCACAACTCCCGGCGGAAAAATTTTTAACCAGAAAGAAGCAAACAGGTTGTCGCTTTCTGAAAATATAATCTTTGTTGCAGGGCATTATAAAGAGATAGACGAGCGTGTTAGGAAAAAATTTGCGACAGATGAAATCTCTATTGGAAATTTTGTACTAACCGGCGGCGAGCTTCCGGCATTACTTATAATTGATGCGGTTATCCGTTTAATA
>JAJYIL010000043.1 GCA_021790055.1 Bacteroidota bacterium | reverse complement strand
ATTTAATTCTTTAGTAATAAATATTGGTATCAGGTTGTTCTTTATTCCCAGGTTCGTTAAAGTTAATTGTATCCGGCAGAAGGAAAAAATCATGAGTTAATGCATTGTTAATTATTTCATCTTGATCATCCTTACTCAGCCAGAATTTAATCTTCATTGAACCGCTGCCGGAAAGTCCTTCCCGGAATGTGTCGTTAAATGTATTAAGCTCGTTGTTTGGCGAGTATTGATAATCAATCATAACAAACTTTGCATTATGCTCTTTTACCTTTCTAAAGCAAGATGCAAGAAGAAAGATAAAAATACAAGGAATAGCAAATTTTAATATCGTATTCATATTAGTTTTTACAACAATTCCAACAACTCCATTTGAACTTTGGTTAATTATTATAATCAGCGGTCAAAGCAAAGTATACTGATTCGTAGGTTCCGGTTTCTGTTTTTGCCTTTGTCCAATCATTAATTATTTGAGCTCTTTCTTGCGAAGTTAAAGAACCATAAGCAATCCTGCGGTAATTTAGTTTTTCAAAAGGTGAAATGCCTCCTGAACTATTTGAACAACCGGCTAGCAGAACAAATAGAATTATAACAAACGATAACCCTTTCAACTTATCACCTATAAGTTTAATTACCTGATTCCGCTGTCGAAATTAACAGTAATGTAATTCATTTTGCCTTCAGCCACTGTGTAACTCTGAGCTGTAATCAATCTCGGCAATCCATAATTTGAAACTAATCGATATTCTCCTGGCGTCAGATAAACTATAAATCTTCCGGTTGAGTCAGTAGGGACAATCGTTGAATCATTCTTACTATCTACAAACTTCAAAGTAGTCCTGTAGGGTTTGTAATCAATAAATCCCAACCTTTCAACAGGTGCGGTAGGACCAATAAAAGTCTGCCCGAAAATCCCCGTTTTATTTTCTATTTCAGAATCGGAAAATCCGTAAGTGAAATGAGAAACATTAAGCGCCAGCACGTAATCATTTTTGCTTATCTTTGTATTGATTTCAGGATAAGGTTCAAGAGCTTTAACCCAGAATAAATAAGAATTGTTTACCTCTCCGATTGAAATTATGCTTTGCTGAAGTTCTGTTTGAACAGTATCGAGCAGGACATACTTTCCCTGCTTTACCATTAGTTTAATTTTAGCTGTACCAACGGCATAGCACATCGCACCCCTCGGGCAGCGGGAATCTTGAATAACATCTTCAAAAGTAATTGAAAGATTTTCTTCCGGTATGTAAACCGAACTGCCGAACTTGATATTAAAATCGCTGTCCAAAGAAACCGTTGGCGTCAGCGGATTATTATTACAGCCGGCAAATAAGAAAATCGTTATCAATACCAATTTAATTATTTTTAGACGCTTCATTTTTTTATAAAATTTCTTAAATAAACATATTTGAAATAACGGAAAGTCGGAATAAATATATCTTTTCCATTACTCCATTTCTCCAAAATTCCGACTACATAGCACTCACTCCCTGCCTTCCTCCTAGAGAAAGGGATGGGAAGAATTCTCTTTCTCCTTTTCCGGGGTCCACAGGAAGGAAGAAGGCAGGGCGAGTGCTAATTTTTTATATTCCAATTTGAATTCCAGTCGTTAACGGGATAAAAGTATTATAATTTCCTGTTGTCATATTAAATCGAGCTTCAATCAAAAAAGATAGATTTGATTGAATCTTAAAGCTTAATCCAAATCCGGGTGAAATATAGAATTCAATTCTTTGTTCTTTATGCCAGCTTGTATTAACCATGCCCGGCGGACTATCTAAATAAGCAGTTTCGTAAAATGAAAAATTTAAAAACAAGAGCCCTGCCCGAATTACAAAATAAGGAGTCACTCCCTGGTCGGAAAAATCTGCTCTCATTCCAAAGCCGGCTTCATATGCAAAGTTGTTAGGCTTACTTGGATTATCTTTACTGTAATCTTGAGGCACTGCGTAGACGCCGCCGTTTGTTATACCTTCAGCTTTGTGGAAAGCAAATGTGCCTGATATTGAAATAGTTTTGAATAAGTGATAGACAGAAGAAACGTAAAGCGAATATCCATTTTCAAAATTGCTTGGCGATAAAAATGATGAAGTCAAATCCGCACCGACTCCGCCTTCAAGAGAGAATCTATTTTGCGGAAAAATAAATATGCTTGCTGCTAAAACGAACGACAAAATATTTTTAATATTTTTCATAGTAAATCATTAATTATTCAATCATGCTGCTACAGCATCGCCTCAAACTCCAGCCAGTACTGAGCAATGCGGAAAGCGTTTTCAAAATCCGGATCGAGAAGCAGCCTGATCTTAAATGCGTTGGACAATCTTACTTCAAAGCTTGAAAATACTTTTACAAAATCCTCGGTAATCTTTTGTTCGGGCTGCGTGTAGCTTTCTCCGAAGTTAGTTTCCACTTTGGAAACACCGTTGTTAATTCTTTGCCTCTCATTAAAGTAAGCAACAGTCTGATCGGAAATATCCCAGTTATTTAGTATGCGGTTCAAGCCAATCATTATACTCCAGTAATTGGAAATTTCAAAATTGAATATTACCGGAATTTGAAGCATCCAGTATGTTGATTTGTAATTCCATAGCAGGCACTTGTTCTCAAATAGATAGCTGGAGTTAGTGTAATAGTAATTGGAACTGGAACCGGTATCTTGATAAGCCGAATATCTCGATGCGATAACCGGTTCACTGTCTTGAATTTCCGTTACCGTTGAATTGAAATATATTCCTGCGTAAACGGTAACATGCTTTGTGACTGACCATTTATAATTCAACATAAGCTCATGAGTGTCGAAGGTTCGTGTACCGCTGCCGGTTCTGTTATCTTTTGTAAAAGAATTTCCATTATAGGAAGACCATGAGCTATCATAGCTGTTTACCCAGCTGGAAGAATAAGATGAAGTATCATAGACAACAGAAGTTGAGGTGAGGTTAACTTTGCTCCAAGTGTATTTGTAATAACCGGAAAAATTCCTCGGACCGGTTTTATCTCCTGATAAGTTGAAGCTAAAATATTTGGTGTCTCCGTTGTGGTTCCATGATTGAACGGTTGACGAAATAGAATTGCTCAAGTTCCAGTTTAAATCCGCTTGCTGATTATTGTACTTATAATAATACCGGCTGCCGGATGAAAAATTCTGGTCGGCATTGCCGTGGAGGAATCCGGCTTTTATCCCCAGTAGTATTTTGCGTTGAAGAAAATATTCAACGCCGGCGCTGATGTCGATATGATGATACTTTTCAGTTTTATCCTGTGAAGATGAGTTGGAATAAGTATAATCGCTTATGCTGCCGTATTCGCTGTTATTCAAAATTAAATAGCCGCCGCTCCGGTTCTGAATAACGCCGTCGAGAGAAATTCCGCCAGAGAATTTATCCGTAAATTTATAACCGGCAAATAAAGAAAATAAGTGTACCTTATTTGTCATATCATTCTTACCGGCATATCTTGGCAGTACCGGAACACTGCTTGCTGCCTTTACAACTGTATTAAATGCATCAAGAGCGTATCGAGGCGAATAAATGTAGTAAGGCAGCGTATAATATTTTTCATCCTTTTCAATGAGTTGGTAAGTTCCGCCAACCATAAATTTGCCGGTTATATCTTTAAGCGGAAAAGAAAGAATTCCAAAGGAAAATATTGGCTGCGGTTCCGTTCTTGCCTGTGTTGCTAACCTTGGATCAGTGTAAGCCGGGTAATATGAATTGGTGTAATATGCTGGATAGACATAATTCTGAAGTACCTGCGGCTCAGTCCTATCGCCTCTGAAATCAAGATAAATCAGTGCGTTGCTTGTATCTAAATCCGGAATGTCAGCAGGATTTACATACAAGTTTAGGAATGTATTTTTTATCAATCCCGGTGAGACTTTGTCAAAATTCAAAATGCCGTACGGATTCAGATAATGGCTTTGAAAATACATCTCAGACTCTTCAAAGCTTTCTTCGGTAGTTACTTCATTATTGTACTGCGCAATTAAAGCTGCAGGATAAAAAAAGATCATCAGTAAAAATTTTTTCATTTTTTCTTACCGTTGTTGTGAAATAAGATAAGAGAGTAGTTTTAGTTATTGAACCGGATCAATGACTTTTCCGATAAACAAGATTGCGCCTGAGTTATTCTCTCTTATCGCAAAAAGAAAAGGATGATTAACTTTCATATAAATAGGTGAAGGTCCAATTACGGCAGTCAGAGACATTTCCACTGCAGTAGCAGCAGCCGCTTCAGTTCCTTCCTCATCTACTTTTATATACGCCTTATGAAGGACTCTGGATATATCTATATCTTTTTGAGGTCGCAATTTTGAAAAGTCAGCTTGAAAAGGATCAAACGCTGACGACATTCCCATGTCTTCCAGAGTTTTACTTAGCTCTATATTATATTCAAGCTTAAACTTCGGCAGCCAGAGATTCACTTCGGATGAGTCCATATTGTTTATAAGATTATCCCAGAAGCTTTCGTCTATTTGGTTGATGAATGAGTTTATGTTTGTACCTCCGGAAGGCAAAATTACCAGCATACTAAAATCTCCATTCCCGTATGGCAGCTCAATTGCCTGATAGCCGCTCGATTGATAATAATCAAATTTATCTTTTTGGCTCATCATCATGCACTTAACGGGGTTATTCTGAGTTACATAAAAATCATCCTGCTTTGTTGCCGCACTGTCAAATTTATATAGCCAGGTTCCTTTAAAATAAATTGCATTTATAAGATACATTACTGCTTCGGTTGGAATATGATCAATAATGCTTGGGATTTTGCCGTTTGTTTTTTCATTTACCCAGTCATTAATAATTCCGGCAGAAGAAGGATTTGAGAAATCAAGCCCTTGCACAGTCGCATCAAAATAATCTTTATTTACATCAAGGAAGCTCTTCTCGAATGTAACGCCCTGCCGGTACCAAATAGAGTTTGCAGATTCAAAAATCACCTTGGGATCAATTTGAGTAAGCATTTGATTCAGACTGTGATAAGCTTTGTTAATATCATCCTGGTTTGCACCGGTTAATTCAAGTGTCGATTTCATCTCGTCGTAAGTTTTCCCATTTGCACCATTCAATGTCATTCCGAGTGCTGTTGAAACACTTAACGGAGATATAAATTCATTTGAGTCTTCTGCAGTTTGATTAACCTGCTTAAATAACTTAAATCCAAAAATTTCAGTTGACGAGACAAGCTGCTTTTCTTGAGAGGTTAAGCTTATATCCGGAGGATTTGACACACTTACAGGATTTGCGCATCCTGATAAGTAAATGATTACGAAAGATACGATAAACATTGGTAAATATTTTTTCATGACTCCATCACAAAAATTATATTGAAAAAATAAAACTGTCTTCTGCTGCCGATTCGACCGATCTTTAAGCGACTTATTTAAAGATATGTCTTACACCCCCATGCTCACCCCATTCATTTGAACTAAGTACATCCGATTATGAAATGACAGCCGGAAGGCAGTTCATAAAGCAGTTATAGAAAAGCAAGTTTAGTGCCTTTAAAGGAATTCGATTTGGAAAGGATTTCGAATGGAATTATTTCATTTATTATCAGAAACCTGAAAGGCTATCGGATTTCTGATCATTACCAATTATTTTTATGCTGCCTTTTAGTGGAAGCATTATTTCGTATGTAATTCTTTTTTTATTAGCAAGTGAAGTATCTCTTAACCAGGGATTATAATATTTCAGAATTTTATAATTTACTCCATGACTTAATGCAAAGCCGGTCCAATCATCAATCGCACTTTTTATTTTAATAGCGTAAGTTCTCAAAGGAGGATAAAGCTCATCTTTAGTTAAATAGAATCCATACGTATGAGGGTGTGTAAAAATTTCTTTAACTGCAAGCAGCCTTGGTACATATCTCGAAGTCTGATCGCTGAGAAGAAGGTTATAATAATTATGTTCTTCCTGCCTTTCAATCTGCTTTTCAAGCCCATTTACTCCCATGTTAAATGATGCCGCAGCCAATGTCCAGCTATGAAAGATACTATCTGCATGCAACAAATATTTGCAAGCAGCCTCAGTTGATTTTTCGACATTATATCTTTCGTCTACCTGGTCGTCAATTTCCAGCCCGTATTTCTTGGCAACATCTTTTGTGAACTGCCAGAATCCAACCGCACCGGCGTATGAAGTCGTATTATACAGATTGCTTTCTATAACGGGAACATATTTAAAATCTTCAGGAACCCCGTATTTTTTTAGAATCGGTTCTATTACCGGGAACCATCTATTTGCTCTTTCCATTCCTAGAATAGTAGCTGAATACCAAAAAGCATTTACTAAGAATTCTCTTTGTACTCTTTCTTTAACCTCGAAATTTTGTAGCGGAACCTTTTCTCCAGCAAATTCCATGGTACCAGGAATTTTGGGCAACAAGATCTTATGTACAATTTCATTATTTTCTATTGGATAGCTTAACTGTTTACTTTTTATTTCCCTATCCGATGAATAAATACCGATAACGGCTAAAACTAAAACACCTACAACTATCCCCGCAAAGAATTGGAAATAACTCTTTGATTTCTTTTCAGCATTCATTTTATGTTTTCGATTTTAAATTATTATTAATCTCGATGAAAGATATGAAGATTTTTTTTCAAAGGAAATGTTATTTTATCATACATTTAATTAAATTATACACGATAAAAATATTTATTAACGGGGATAAGAGAATGGAAAAAGAAAAAATAAATTTGTTCATGACTCTGCTTAAGCTTAAATCATACCTTGTAAGCATGATAGATAACCGCTCTGACGAGTATGATAATTTAAATCTTTCTAAGGAATATCTTGTGCAAAAATATCCGTGGGCAAAAGATGAGATTGTAAATATTCTTGAGGATCACGGTATATATACGGATAATGAAATTGCCTTTAACGATAAAATCATTTTGAAATTCAGAGAGATTTCAAATGAAGACCGGGGCAGGATTAACCTAATAAGCCTGTTAAAAAATCTCGAAATAGAAGCCCGGGACTCCGTTCTGAAAGATTCAGGCAGGTCGAGCTTAATCCTGAGCCGGGAAAAAATGCTTAATGAAATACTTGATCTTATTTTTCAACTTGCCACAAACTGGGCTTTATTGCGGGAGCTGGAAGACAACGTGGATGATTATTCTGTATTAAACGAAGAGAATGTAATTCGCCCCGAAGAAGCGGAAAACTTGAATAAGCTGGATAATACAACTTCCAAAGCTTTCGAAACTATTTCCAGTCTTACTAAAAATTACATCAAGAAGCTGACGGATTATTATTTTACTTACGGCGGCGATATTGCATTAAAAGATTTTGTAGAAGAACTTGAAAGTACAAAACGAGCCGTAACTAAAAAGTATATAGATCTATTTAAAAAATTTGGATTAGATACCGACTGGCTCTCACAGTATTCAGAGTAATTTAATATTGGGAAGAATTTATTGAAGTAAAATAAAGATACTTTATCCCGGTTTAGCCGGGACAAAGTATCATTTTTAAATTTTATCCGAGGTAAGCTTTTAAGTTCTGGCTTCTAGATGGATGTCTTAAAGTACGGAGAGCTTTCTCTTTAATTTGTCTTACTCTTTCCCTAGTTAAATTGAATCTCTCACCAATTTCTTCAAGAGTAGCAGAATGTTCTCCGTTTATTCCGAAATAAAGTCTAAGCACGCTGGCTTCTCTTTCGCTCAAAGTAGCAAGAACGCTTTCAACTTCAGCTTTAAGAGATTCCTGCATAAGCTTAACATCCGGTGCAGGCTGCTGCTCATTAGGAAGAACGTCGATTAAGCTGTTCTTATCATCGTCTCCAGCAAACGGTGCATCCATAGAAACATGACGTCCGTATAACTGGAGTGTATCGGTTACTTCATCAGCTTTCATATCGAGCTCTTCGGCTAATTCTGCCGCACTCGGCTTTCTCTCGTATTCCTGTTCAAGCTTAGAATAAGCCTTTCCTAATTTATTCAGAGTACCTACTCTGTTCAATGGTAATCTTACCATTCTGGATTGCTCTGCAATCGCCTGCATAATGGACTGCCTAATCCACCATACTGCATAAGAAATAAATTTGAAACCTCTGGTTTCATCGAATCTTTCGGCAGCTTTAATTAAGCCAAGGTTGCCTTCGTTAATCAAATCTCCTAAAGACAATCCCTGATTCTGAAACTGCTTTGCAACGCTGACAACAAATCTGAGGTTAGCTTTTGTCAACTCTTCTAGTGCAGTCCTGTCGTTTTTCTTGATTCTTTTGGCTAATTCTATTTCGCGTTCCGGCGTAATAAGATCAACTTTGCCTATTTCGAGCAAATATTGATCTAAAGACTTACTCTCGCGATTTGTGAATTGCTTTGTTATTTTCAATTTAATTTATCTCCTGACTGTTACTTTAATTATTGCCTTTTCTCTTCCAAAGAAACTTCTTTGTGGAAAAATCAATTTTTGCAAATGTTTAATATAACTAAATTTCATAAATAAATTGTAGTCAAAAAACTATATATATTTATTTTTAATCTGCACCACAAGCAAAAATGCCCATATTGATATCTTTTTGCGGTTCTTAGAATCATTTAACTGTTATTCTTTTTATATCTTTCGACTGTATAATCGAATTAAAAGTTCCAATATTTAACAATTTTTTAGCATATTTTCAGTAATACTTTGTTATATTAGACAAACATAAAGTAAAAAGGTTGCTTTATAAAAGGTCTTTGGGAGCTATTTCGTGGGAGATACCTTTAATGGACAGTGAGTTTTTAACATACTATAAAGAATTTGCAGACTCATTCAATCGTTTTAAGGATGCAGCCGCAGAATCAAAAGAGGAATATGAAAAGGATCTGGTAACCCAAAGATTCCAATTTACTTTTTATGCGTTTTTAAATGTTTTAAAATTCCTCCTTAAAAAGAATAAAGTTGATTGTGATTATCCTTCCAAATGCATTGAGAAGGCTGCGCATTTTGGTTTATTACCGGTTGAACAAATTTACCTTGACATGCTGGAAGACAGTTATGAAATAATAAAACTAAAAAACCAAATCACTGAAAAGCTTTTTCAAAAGATTAAAGTAAAATATGTAATAGCCCTTGGAACATTTATGGAAAAAATGGAGAAAACTTATTTTACAGAAAAAGGATAAAATATAGCTTATACTAAAATTCGAGGGTTGTCTGATTACCCTTCAAATGCTTTTTCTTTGATTTTTGTTCCTTTAAAAATTCTCCAAAATCCCCCTTCGAAATGATGTATATCTTGCCAACTTGATATGCTTTAAGCTTTTTTCTCTTTATATAATAAAGCACCGACGAATGGCTCATCTTCAAGAGTTTCGAAACTTCATTGACACTGAAAAATTCAACCATGCTGCCAATCCCGTATTAAGTTAATATCAATATTCAGAATATTTAACTTTTGAGAATCTCAGTAATAAAATACTGTTTTTTTAGATTATTCAAAATAATTCCGTTCATTTTTTTAAGATTTTACCGATGCTTCAAAATCTCCGGATATTGGTTATTTTTTAATTCCGCAAATGAAAATATATTTCCGTAATTTTGCTTCAATGTTTTATTGCAGTTTTTCTTGAATGACGTTTGTACAATGAGCCTAAAAAATGCTGAGATTTTTTCTTTCTACTTCTTAATTCTTTTTTTCAATCTAAAATTTATTTACCCGCAGGAACTTCCTCCGATTAAAATTCCTTTTGCATCATACGCAATTTCATCAGACGGAAGAGTTATTGGATATTTCGGAGATAAAAACCGAGTTGATGCACGCAGCACCGGTTACATTTCAAAATATGTCCTTTGGAGTTTAATAGCTACCGAAGACAGAGATTTTTATAACCATGACGGCGTATCAGTCAAAGGAATAATCAGAGGAATATTCAAAACATTAACCGGACATATTGAAGGCGGAAGCACTATAACAATGCAGCTTGCAAGAAACTTGTTCCTGACAAACGCAAGAACAATCTCCAGAAAATTAAAGGAAATTGAATTGGCGCGGGCACTTGAAAAGAAATTTACCAAAGACCAAATTCTCTTGATGTATTTAAACACAGTAAATTTTGGACATGGCGCCTACGGAATATGGGCGGCAGCAGAAACGTATTTTGGCAAGACTCCTGATAAGCTTACCATTACCGAAGCAGCAGCAATTACCGGGATGGTGCAGTCCCCAGAAGGTTATGACCCGGTAAGACATCCGGGTAGAATGTTAAACAGGAGAAATGAAGTGTTGCATAATTTGCTTGAGGTCGGGAAAATATCTGAGAGTGAATATGAAAGACTTATTAAAACTCATCTCGGTTTGGATTTGCATGACGGAGTTGGAAAATTCTTTTTGGAAGAAGTAAGGAGAGAAGCAGTAGATATTTTAAAGTCGAAAGGAATTTACCTGGATAGCGATGAATTAAAAATTACAACCACTATAGACTTCAACGCCCAGGTAGCCGCAGATGATGCAGTTAAATCTCAATGGAATTTATTTCCGAAATATATGAAGGAAGCTCAAATAGGTTTAGTATCGGTAGAACCTGGAACAGGAATGATACGCGCAATGGTTGGCGGAAATCCGGATGCAAATCCAAGAGGATTAAACAGAGCAATCCAGATAAAGCGCCAGCCCGGCTCTTCGTTCAAGCCGTTTCTGTATGGAGATTTGCTTGAGAAAGGTTATACACTTGCTGAACCCTTATTAAATGTACCGATAGTAGTTGACTCAGGGAAAGTTGATGAATGGAAGCCGCAAAACGATGATAACAAATATACAGAATCTCCTATTCCGATAGAGTTTGCAATTGAGCATTCAATAAATCTTTCCGCAGCGTATGCAATTACTCATTTGACTTCGCCGGATTCTGTGGCTGCATTCGCACACCGGCTGGGAATTAAATCGGATTTACCTGCCTTCCCGTCCCTTGCTTTGGGAACAGGTGAAGTTAGTCCTTTGGAGATGTCTTCTTCCTACGCAGTCTTTGCTTCCGAAGGAAAATATGCTGAGCCGTTTTCAATATTAAAGATACAAGATAAGAACGGAAGAGTTCTATACAGCCGCGGGATTGATACTGCAACTGTTCTTGATTCTGCAACAGCATATCTTGTTACAACCGCATTAAGAAAAGTTGTTGAAGGCGGAACGGCAGCATCCGTAAAAAGATATTATCATGGAGTTGTAGCAGGAAAGACCGGCACTACACAAGATTATACCGATGCGTGGTTTGTCGGATACAATCCTCGTTTGTCTACGGCTATATGGATTGGCTTTGATAATTCCGGTAAAAAGCTTGGGGGCGGATTTCAATATGGAGGAACTGCGTGCGCGCCAATCTGGGGAAAGATGATGCAGGAAATTTCATGGAAAGAGCGCGGTTTCGAATATACTGATTTCAAAAAGCCTTCAACGGTTATTGACACAATAATCTGCGAAGATACCGGCGAACCGGTTACAGGAAATTGTACTCACGATAAAAATTATCCTGTTAATTTTATAAAGCTTCCTTTGGTTTTCAGTCTACATCATCCTGTTAAAAAAGAAAAATTTGATTTTGATTACGGCTGGTAAAAAATTTAGATTATATTTACTCCTTTATTAATTGAAACTTAGATTAAGCAAAACATGCCTTCAAACATCGAT
>JAJYIL010000042.1 GCA_021790055.1 Bacteroidota bacterium | reverse complement strand
ATAAATGAAGGTTCCGTTGTTGAGTTCCGCGCAATTGCTTACGAGATGGAAGGCGGCGACGACAACAAAATAAAATTTTTAAAAAGCAAAGCTGTCGATGATTTTCAAAAGTCCTACCGGTTTGATGCGCCGACAAACAAGCGCGGCAGGTTTATGAAATATCCGAAATTTGCAAAGCTGGAGAAACAAGGCATGCAGTACCAGTTGTTCGAAGAAATATTTGAGAACTTTAATGTCCTTCAAAACCCGCTAATTTGTGTTACGCCGGTTGTTGACGGGAAAATCATCGCAGGCAAATGAAAAAACCGTAACATTTTTGTGGGAATGGTGACTAAGCATGGATGCATGATTTGTATGTCTGCATATATTCGTGCTCGATATTTCATTATTCCATTTACTAAAGTAACTCCAGTCTGAAGGAAGTTTTAATATGAAAAAGTTATTTTTAATTTTTCTAACTATCTATTCTTTAGCAATGGCAAATTCAAATATTCATTTCGTCGGCGATATTAAATCTTATAGGCAGGCGGACAACCGTATTGAATTTATCCTGGACAATGCTCTCTTCAATATTTACATTGTTGATGATAATATTATCCGCTTCCGTTATACTGATAAGAAAGAATTTTCAGAGTCTCCTTCTTACGCGGTAATATTTAATGACAAGAAGGATGTTAAATTTAATTTTGAAAACAAAGGAAAATATTTTCTCCTTTCTACTTCGGATTTGATTGTTAAGATTTCCAAATCGCCGTGCCGTATTTCAATCTTCGATAAAAATATGAATCTTCTAAATGAAGACGAGAAGAGTTTTGGCGTTAGCTTTTGGGATGGTAGCGTTAAGTGCTATAAAAAGCTGTTTAACGACGAGAGTTTTTTCGGACTGGGGGAGAAGACCGGCAATCTGAATAAAAGAGGAAACCAGTACACTATGTGGAACACCGACCATCCTGCTTACAACAATACATGGGACCCACTTTACGTTTCTATTCCGTTCTTCATCGGAGAGAGAGACAAAAAAGCTTACGGAATATTTTTCGACAACACTTACAAATCATACTTCAATATGGGCGCCAGCAACAATCGATTTTACTGGTTTGGTGCAGATGCCGGAGAGATGAATTACTATTTCATTTACGGACCTGAAATAAAAAAAGTTATTTCATTATATACAGAACTAACCGGAAGAATGCAGATGCCGCCGATGTGGTCGCTTGGATATCAGCAAAGTAAATGGAGCTACTATCCTGAATCCACCGTTAGAAGAATTGCAAACACTTTCCGCGATAATAAAATCCCTTGCGATGTTATTTATCTCGACATCGATTATATGAACGGCTACCGCGTCTTCACGTGGAATAAAAACAGGTTCCCTAATCCGGAGAAAATGTTAAGCGACTTAAAGAAAGAGGGATTCAAAATTATTCCTATCATCGACCCGGGAGTAAAAGCGGATTCAAATTATTTTGCTGCCAAAGAAGGTCTGGAGAAAAATTTATTTGTCAAATATCCCGATGGTGTTGTTTATGAAGGCGAGGTCTGGCCTTCTTGGTCATATTTTACGGACTTCACAATGAAACAAGGAAGAGATTGGTGGGGCGAAAAGCTTTCTGCGTTGCTTAAGCAAGGTGTTGCCGGCTTTTGGAACGATATGAACGAGCCTTCGGTTTGGGGACAAGCTTTCCCGGACATGGTGCAGTTTTCCGATAACGGCTTCGGCGCTTCGCTTAGAAAAATCCATAATGTTTATGCGCTTGAAGAAGCCCGAGCAACTTATGACGATTTCAAAAAATATTCTCCAAACGAAAGACATTTTATGTTGACCCGCGCAGGCTATGCCGGCATTCAAAGATATTCTGCCGTATGGACTGGCGATAATGTTTCCAATGAAGAGTCTCTAAGGCTTGCATGCACTATGCCACAAGGAATGGGATTAAGCGGACTTTCTTTTGTCGGCTCCGACGTTGGAGGTTTTATCGGAGTTCCATCTCAGTGGCTTTATACGAGGTGGATGGAACTCGGGGCATTTACTCCTTTCTTCCGCGGACATTCTGCAATCAATCAAAAAGATAAAGAGCCGTGGGCTTTCGGCGATGAAGTTGAAGGCTGGGTTAGAAATATTATTTCTCTCCGCTATGAACTGCTGCCATTCTTTTATAATGAATTTCACAAATCGGCAGAGACAGGCTTGCCGATAATGCGACCGATGTTTTTGAATTATCAAAATGATGATGAATGTTATTCCAACGATGCGCAATATCAATTTATGGTCGGCGATAATCTTCTCGTTGCGCCTGTGTTGAACGAGACAAGCATTTTCAAAAAGCTTTATCTGCCGGAAGGGAAATGGTTTGACTGGTGGAATGGAAAAATTTACGACGGGAAGAAATGGATAGTAGTTCAAGCCCCGATTAACCAGATTCCATTTTTCATTAAAGAAGGCGCTTTTATTCCGATGCAGGACAGCGAGCAATATGTTGGCGAAAAGAAAATAACGGAGTTGAAAATAGTGGTATTCCCGTCTTCCGAAAGCAAATTTTCTTTTTATGAAGATGATGGGATAAGTTTCAATTATAAGCAAGGAAAGTATTCTCTTACCGAGTTTGAATCGAAACTGGAAAATCAATCGGGTACGATTTCAGTTAAACAAACTCATGATGGTTATGATACCGGAAGGAAAGATTATTTTTTAAGAATACTGAATACCGGAGATGTTTCCGGCGTCTCGGTTAATAATTCTGCCTTGAAAAAATATTCCCGAAAAGCGGAATTGGAGAATGTTGATGAAGGGTTCTATTCAGATAAAAAGGAAAATACTCTTTATGTGAAGGTGAAAGCGGAGAAGGATATTAAGATTACATATGATTTCTGATATTTTTTGAATATTGATATTACAAGTATAATCCTATGGAAAAATGGAGTTAAGGAGCTTTGTTTTTATTCCATTACTCCCTTATTCCAATACTCCAAGGAATAGAATATGCTGAGTAAATTTTATTGCTGATTACCTAATAAGTATTTTTGTAAACTGATTTTACACTTAGGGAAAAATTAAATGTTAAACTCTTACTACATTTCAAGCGATTATTAACATAGTCACAGAAAATGAAATTTATAAAATTAATTTTAACTGTTTTAGTTTTAATATTATCCACAAATATTCTGGAAGGCGCTCATTTGTTCGTAAGCGATAAAAGTAAATCCCGGCGAATTATATCAAAAGCAGAACCGGTAAACGGTAAAAAAAATCTTGATAAATATTTCTCTACTAAAAGGCTTGGTTCTTTTGTAAAAGATGGTAAAACATATTTTAGATTGTTTACACCAGATGCTGAAAGTGTTACACTGGTTACTTTTAATAAACCTGAAGATAAGACCGGAACAGAATACCCGATGAAGCGCGACAATGAAGGAGTCTGGGAAGCTTTAATCGAAGGCGAGCATTACGGAATGTTTTACGGTTTCAAGGTATTTAATCCGAAACGTCCTTCAACTAAAAATATAATTTGTCTTGATCCTTATGCAAAAGCAGTTGCTTCATACAATACTTACTTTACTCCTCGTCGTGCAATTGTTGTAAAGGACAATAACTACAATTGGGATGACGACCACTGGATTCAGAGAGATTGGTGTGACTTAATTATTTATGAAATGCATATCCGTGATATGACAGCAGACCCTTCTTCCGGCGCAAGCAAGCCCGGCACTTATAAAGGATTGATTCAGCATGGAATAAAAGGCGGGATAGATTATATAAAATCTCTTGGCGTTAACACAGTAGAGCTTCTTCCGTCGCAGGAGTTTGCAAACATTGAGCTTCCTTTCGAAGATTCTTTGAAAGGAAGATTTAACAACTGGAATCCGTACGAAAGAAATCATTGGGGATATATGACTGCCGCCTTCTTTGCACCGGAATCTTATTACTGCGACAGCAAACTGGAATGGAACAAGTGGGAAGGAGTTTCAGGCAAGCAGATAGACGAATTCAAAGACATGGTAAAAGAATTTCATAAAGAAGGCATCGGCGTTATTATGGATGTTGTGTATAACCATATTTCCGAATACGAGCTTGGAAACTTGAAAGAAATAGACAAGGATTATTATTTCCGTTTGGATAAGCATGGAAATTATATTTCTCAAAGCGGCTGCGGCAACGATTTGAAAACAGAGCGTCCAATGCTGCGGCGCATTATTGTTGAAAGCATTCTTTACTGGATGAAAGAATATCATATTGACGGCTTCCGCTTCGACCTTGCAAAATTAATTGACTGGCAAACCGTTGAAGTGATTTCGCATGAAGCGAAGAAAATAAATCCGAAGGTAATCTTAATTGCAGAGCCGTGGGGCGGCGGTTATGACCCGGCTGGGTTTTCTTTACGCGGCTGGGCAAGCTGGAACGACCAGATTAGAAATGGCATAAAAGGCGAAAATCCTTTTAACGGACTTGGATGGATCTTTGGTAATTGGTACGGCAAAAACTATCCCGGAAGAATTAAAAGCTATGTTGAAGGAACACTTGTGAAAGATTCGCTCGGATTGTTTCAGAAGAAAGAGCACTCGGTGAATTATCTTGCTTCGCATGACGGTTACACGCTTGGCGATTTTATTAGATTAGGCACAGGAGCCGTAAAGCCGGATGAGGTAATTAATGACGCAGATTCATTGGTAAAGCTTAATCCGCTTGAGATGAAGCTTAACAAACTTGGCGCGTTGTTTCTCTTTACCTCGCAGGGAATGACTATGGTGCAGGAAGGGGACGAGTTTGCACGTACAAAGGTTATACCTTACAATGAATCTGTTTCTGATATAAACAAAGGAAAAATTGACGACAACAGCTACAACAAGGATAACTCAACAAATTATTTGAACTACAAGCATGCAGGAATAAATTCGGACCTTGTTGATTATTATAAAGGGCTGATTACACTTCGTGAAAAGTATGCCGCCTTCCGCAGAGCAAAGTATGAAGACATCAAGTTTATGGATATAAAGGATAACCAGTCCGCCCTCGGGTACCGGCTTGATTATGAAGATGAGCATTTTGTTGTTCTGTTCAATGCAAACAGAGATAAGACAGAAAGCTTCAACCTGCCGGAAGGGAAGTGGGATGTTTTAGTAAATCAAGTTAAGGCGGGATTAGAACCGTTGGATGAGATTTCAGATAAGGTTGAATTGCAGCCTTCGACTGGGATGGTATTGAAAGGGGAATAATGAATGGTGAAAAGGGAATAGTGAATAGGTAAGAGCTTAGAGAAAAATCTTTCTTATTTTTCAAGAGTCACTTTATCGTAGTCCTCAGACAGGTTAAGAGAGCAAGCTATCGAAATCAGCTCAATAGAATTTTCCGGTTTCCGAAACCTTAACTCTCATATCTCCTATATATATTTCGCAAGGTTTCTTAAAAAGTTGATTTCCTAATATTCCGGAAATATTTGCACAGATTATGTTATGTTGTCTTGATGCGCCGGATCTTGCAAACATTTCATCTTTGTAATATTCGCTTTTATATTCCGCCTTGCACTCTATCTCAAGATATTCTTCCGGTGTTAGAATTGATTTTTCTTTGGGCTCCATCCTCATCGTCCTAATGTTTCTTTGAGAAAATTAAACAACATTTTTAATATTCAAATTGATGCTTGAGGGTAACTAATGCATTTTTAATGTTTGTCCTTTCTCCTTTGAAATAAACCTTCCTGTCGAACTTATTAGAGCAGTAAGCTGCGTCATAATATCATCATCGGACTTTTTGTTTATATAGATGGAAAATTTTTCTTTATAAGGCGCAGGCGTAAAGTTCGGCATTATAACATTTGCACCGGCACTTAATCCTTTCTCTCTTCCTTCCTGGTATAGAGATGCAAGAGCCGTAGTTGCAGGCATGTGAACGTTCTTTAATACTATTCTTGTAATTGCCATTACTTTCAGAATAAAATTTACATCGCAAGGCTTCTGCTTTCTATATGGAGTATTAGGCGAAGGAATGAAAGGACTGAATGACGCCATGTCTACATCAAGACATTTGCAAAGTAAAATATCTCCGGCAATATCTTCTAAGTTTTGAGCCGGCAAGCCGACGATGTTTCCGCTTCCGATTTGATATCCTAAAGATTTTAAATAAAGAAGATGCTGTACTCTATCTTGAAGTTTTTGACCGAGATGATAAACGGAATATAGCTTTGAATTTGCCGTCTCATGCTTAAGCAAATATCTGTCGGCGCCGGCTTTTCTCCATAGCTTGTATTCTTCATAATCTCTTTCTCCAAGGCTGAGTGTGATTGCAACATCAAAATTATTTTTTATCTCGCAAATTATGTCCGCAATATCTTTTCCTGTTAAAAAGAAATCTTCTCCTGATTGAAGTACGATTGTTTTTATTTCGGATTTAAAAATTCTTTCTGCTGTCTGAAGTATTTCATTCTTGGTCATACGGTAACGTTCAAGAGAAATGTTACTTTTCCTTAGTCCGCAGTAAAGACAGTCCTGTGCACAGTAGTTAGAGAATTCGATTATTCCTCGCAGATGAACTTCGTTTCCGCAGTATTTTTCTCTAACCTTATCGGCTTTTTGGAAGATGAGACTAAGTTCGTTTTCTTCGTTAACTTGAAGAAGATAAACGATGTCGCTTCTATTTACCTCATGTTTATTTAATATATCTTTAATCATTTAGGCATTTCATTTGGTAATCTTAATCGGACTCTTAATCTTACCTGGATTTGCAAGTTTGTCCGATGAATCCGATTTAGATTACGAGTAAGAGAACGATTAAGATTAATTACATATAAACATCTCTTTCACCGGCATCAACCTGTCCAATCATTTTTTCAACTTTCTTCCTTGTCGTGCCGTTGATTCCTTCAATTTCTTTTTTGAGAAATTCTCCGGCAATCTTTTTTGTCTCATCCGAAGCAAAATCATTTAAGTATTCTTTAAACGTTGCAAGCGCATTTGGTGTGCAAAACTTTCCGATGTTGCCGGATTTTGCCAGTTCCATAAATCTGTCTCCCGTACGCTGGGAACGGTAACATGCCGTGCAGAAGCTCGGCAGATAACCGAGTAGCGTACAATCTCTTACAACTTCATCAAGGTTCCTGTGGTCGCCTAATTGAAATTGCTCAAGCTCATGCTGATGCAGGCTCTCTTGCGATTCCCTGTAGCTTCCTGGCGCTGTTCTGCTGCCGGCGCTTATCTGCGAAACTCCGACTTCAAATAGTTCCCGTCTTATTTCCGGCTTTTCTCTTGTCGTTAAAATTATTCCGGTGTAAGGAATAGTAAGCCGAATAACTGCTACCAATTTATTAAAAGATAAATCATCAACTGCATGCGGCGGATTCTTTGCAGCCGGCGCATTAAGTGCAGGCTCAAGGCGCGGGATTGAAATTGTATGCGGACCTATTCCGTATTTGGAATCTAGGTCCTGGGCATGCATTAAAAGCGCGAGCGTTTCAAATTTATAATCGGTAAGTCCAAATAAAGCTCCGATGCCTACATCATCAATTCCGGCTTGAAGCGCTCTATCCATGGCGTAAAGTCTCCATGCAAAGTCCTTTTTTGGTCCTTCAGGATGTATTTCCATATAAGTCCGGAAATGGTAAGTCTCCTGAAAGCATTGATAAGTGCCGATGCCGAAACTTTTCAGTGCCTTGAAGTTTTCAAAGGAAAGTGGCGCAACATTTACATTCACTCTCCTGATATTATTTCCATTATAATTGATTTTATAGATGGAGCTAATTGTATCGCCGATATAGTCAATAGACGCCTTTTTAGGATGTTCACCGAAAACAAGTAGAATTCTCTTTTGCCCCTGCATAACGAGGAATTTCGTTTCAGCTTCTATCTCTTCAAGCGAAAGAGCTTTTCTTTTAAGTTCACGGTTATCTTTTCTGAAAGCGCAATAAAGACAGTTATTCACACAAAGATTGGAGATGTAAAGCGGCGCAAATAAGACAAGCCTGTTGCCGTAAATTTTTTCTTTCACCTGCTTAGCCCGGTGGAATAGCTCGCAATACAGTTCGGGAGAGCTTATATTTAATAATGCAGCACTCTCCCGCAGCGTTAATCCTTTTGCTTCGGAAGCTTTTGTCAAAATGTCTTTTTGAAGATGAATACTGCTGAGGGAATCATCGTCAAGCAGATTGTTGATGTAATTTTCATTTATAAAATACATTACGCATCTCGTTTAATATGTTTGTCCAATTATTTTGAATTTGAAACTTGAAAACGGCAGTTTGCTTCGCTGGTATCCATTGTCAGTTAATAATAATTTTCTAGATTGAATGACAATTAAATGATTATAGGATGTCTGGTGAACGACGATAAATGACCATCGAATGACAACCAAATTACCTTCATATAACCTTGAATTTTTATTCTTCTTAATCCAATTTATATACCACAAGAAACTTTCTTTTTTATTTCAAATTAGCCATAACTGCAAAACACTTTTCTAAGAAAAGAGAAGTACTTTAAATTCATCTATCCGTGTAAAGCATACTCAAATTAAAATTGAATAATAGGTAAGGACAAAACGAGGAATTTTGGTGGAACGTTTTTTGTTTTTGATGTATTGAATAAAATTAGTTAACAATGCGCAATGAATTTGATTTTATAAGAAATGTTGAGTTTCCGGATGATGCGGTACATTTTATTAGTCAAAAAAATGGGGCTGAAAAATGAAAGGACCAACTAAATTCAATATAACGTCAATTTTGAATAATCAATATAAAGTGAATGAAAGCTTAAATGCTGTAAGAACAAGTCCGACGATGGTTAAGGCGGAAAGAAAACATGTAGCGGTTATTGGAAAAAGAAATGTAGGCAAGTCTTCTCTCGTTAATGCTTTCCTCGGTCAGGAATTATGTATTGTAAGCGAAGTTGCCGGGACAACAACCGACCCGGTACAGAAAGCGATGGAACTGCTTCCTTACGGTCCAATTGTACTTGTCGATACTGCAGGCATTGACGATGAAGGCGAGCTTGGTGAAAAAAGAATCAGCAAAACAATTAAGATGATTGCCTCGGCAGATTTTGCTATTGTGGTTTTGGACGCCCGTGAAAGAATCTCGCAAAAAGAATGGGAGCTATTTAACTATATTGCAAAAATAAATTTGCCGTTCGTTATTGCAGTAAATAAAATTGAATTCGGCGTAAGCCCGGTGCTGCTTACCGAGTTGAAGTTTTTAAGAGCAACACATTTCGAAATTTCCTGCTCGGAAAATGTAGGAATCGATGCACTAAAATCGAAAGTTATTCGCATGCTGCCGCAGGAAAGCGGACCGCCGTTAATTAGCGATTTAATTAGCCAGGGCGATGTTATTGTGCTTGTTGTACCGATTGATTTAGGCGCGCCTAAAAGCAGGCTGATCCTTCCGCAGGTACAAACAATCCGCGAGGCTCTGGATGAGGATACGATAGTTGTGGTTGCTAAAGACAAGGAGCTACGTGCCGTTCTTTATGCGCTAAAAAATCCGCCCGACATAGTTGTAACAGATAGTCAGGCAATTACGCGCGTAGCTGCAGACGTTCCCGACAATGTCAAACTTACAACATTTTCAATTTTAATGGCGCGGCATAAAGGCGATTTGCCGTTCTTCGTTAAAGGATTGAAAGCGGTCGATTCCCTTCAAGACGGCGACAAAGTTTTAATTGCAGAAGCCTGTACCCATCATGAACAAGCTGACGATATAGGCAGAGTAAAAATCCCGAGATGGCTTAGGCTTCATACAAAAAAGAACCTGGAATTTGTAATTACGAGCGGCGGTGATTTCCCCGATGACCTTTCAGGTTTTAAATTGGTTGTGCATTGCGGCGGATGTATGTTGACGAGAAAAGCAATGCAGTCAAGAGTTAAGCAGGCTGCTTTAGTTGAAGTTCCGGTCGTAAATTACGGCTTACTCATTTCATACATGCATGGCGCAATTCCGCGAGTTCTTCTCCCGTTTGAAGATGCGGCGGAAGAGTGGAACAGAATTAAGGTTTGAATGCCAACCGGGTGCCTTTTGAAAAACAGCGAGGCGAATGATCATTGACTATTCACTAATGACCAATGAGTGCCAAATAATTTGGTTCAAGTTAGTATTTTTGCTTTACTACCTGCCAAATATCCATTCCAAAGTCCCGTTGATTTATTAAGCGAAGAATCTTCCATTTGAGAAAGGATTTGACTTTAAAATTGAATAAATCATGTGGCAAATTTTGCCGGTAAAAATTTAATTTAAACAAAATGCTTTCTATTTAGCAAGCATATTTCTTTTTTGAAAATTAATTTTTCTATTCTTGGAAAAAGTAAGCCTTCCGCCTTTTATCTTTTCTTTTTAACACGTTATTTAAAATCTAATTTGATGGCATTCATTATGAAAGAAAGATTTACAGATTTGTTTCTTATAATTTTCTATTTCCGATTACAATTTTAGGCTTAATTATTTTGAATAAAACTCAGAGGATAGAAGATGAAAAAAATTGCTATTATCGACGACGACCCGGACATACTTGACGCAAGCGGTCTGGTGCTAAAATCAAAAGGCTACGATGTTGTTACTGCAGCTAACCCTGAAGACGGTTACCAGATCGTGAAAGAGAATAAGCCGGACTTAATCATACTCGACGTGATGATGAATGAACCGGATGACGGATTTTTCCTTGCCCAAAAATTCCGGCGCGAGAAAATTTTTACGCCGATATTAATGTACACTTCAATTTCAAAAGCTTCCGGGATGGATTACGGCGTGAACGAGCTTGTTCCGGTTGACGACTTTGTAGAGAAGCCGATCTCACCCGACCAACTTATTGAAAAGGTTGAGAAGCTTCTTCATAAAAAGGAGGTGAAGTGAAATGCTTGAGCTTGAAAAAAATTCTTTTTCGGAAGAGATAGAAAATTTGGTGAATCAGTACGGAAGCGATAGACAGGCGCTTCTGCAAATACTGCAAGCGGTACAAAAGAAACATAAATATGTTTCCGATTTTGCACAGCAGGAAATCGCAAGACTGCTTAACATTCACCCGGTTGAAGTTTACAGCATCGTTTCATTTTATTCCTTCCTTTGTTCCGAGCCGAAGGGAAGAAATATAATTCGTCTTTGCCGGACAATTTCTTGCGACATGGCGGGCAAAGACAAAATTGAATCCGCAGTAAAGCGCGAACTCGGAATTTCTTTCGGAGAAACTACTAACGACGGACGTGTAACTTTAGAATTCACGAATTGCCTCGGCATGTGCGACCAGGGTCCGGCGATGCTTGTGAACGATAGAGTTTACACGCATCTGAATCCGGAAGAAGCGGTTAACATTCTAAATGAAGTTAAGTGAGGCTGAGATGAAAACTAAATTAGAAAATAAAAAGCGAAGCGGACCGGTTATCTTTTCAGAATATCACAGAGGCGAAGGGATAAAGAAAGCCATCGCTGCTGGCAGAGAAAATATTTTATTCGAGCTTAAGACTTCTGGTTTGAAAGGAAGAGGCGGAGCGGGATTTCCTACTGCAACCAAATGGATGCTGACTGCCGCGGCAAATGCCTATAAAAAATTCATCGTTTGCAATGCCGATGAAGGCGAACCGGGAACTTTTAAAGACAGGGTTTTACTTCTGGAATATCCGGAACTTGTTTTTGACGGAATGGTAATTGCGGGTTTTACAATCGGCGCAGCG
>JAJYIL010000041.1 GCA_021790055.1 Bacteroidota bacterium | reverse complement strand
AGGATCTCCAGGTCCTGCGCCAATAATATAAACTTTTCCAAATTCCAATTTTAAATTTCCTTAGATAGATTTTTAGATTATAAGTGCTTTAGTACATTTACGATTAGGAAGCTTACGGTTGCAACAAAGACTATTAAGAATATAACTATCAGCACATCTGCCTGCGTATCCGTGCTTGAAGAAATCTTCTGCTCGCGGGATAAGATGTTTTCAATTGTTGCAAGAGTTTTTCTCCCGGTTATTTTGAATTGCTCATCATACTTTATGATTTCATTTTGGCTTAATGCGCCGCTGCGGATTTCGTCGAAAAATTTGTTATAGATACCGGATAACTCGGAATGATCCGCACTTAGTTCATTTATTTCTATTATAGTCAAAGCTTTTAAGCCAATCAACTCCCCGAAGTTTCGGTGAAAGCTTTCTTTTGCTTTCTGCCAGCGAAGGTACCTGTCCTGAGAGAAGCCCCTGATTAAAAGATTCTTTTCTTCTCCTCTAAGCTGCAATTCGGCTTCCTTAAGCTTATGTACGACGTTTATAATTTTATCACTGCTTTCGATTTGCCTGGTTAAAAACCAGCCGAGCACTCCGCTGCATACAATCAGAAAAATTATTATTGAAAATGTGACAGTTAATTTTTTCTTAAATATATTTGGATTACCCATAACTATTCCCGGTTAAACTTTTAAGACTTATTAGGCTCCTTAAGTAGTTTTTGAATTTGATACTTTGATTTTCTTTTTCCGTTTCCTCGCATTATTTCTTCCCAATCTGTTGAGGAAAATTTCTTAAACATATCCGGTTTGTAATGTGAAGACTTTTTCCTTGAAACAGTCAGCACCTTTTTTCTAAAATCTCCTGCAAGCTTTGTAATATCAGAATAAACCGGCGGAATTAAGACCTCTATTTTTTTCTTAATTGCTCTGGTGAAGAACGGAGCCTTACCCTGCGATGCAATTGAGATTGTTAAATCTCCGCGCTTAATATTTGCAGGCAGAATAAAATCGCAAAGTGCAAGATTATCGGCGGTATTTATTAAGATGTTCTTTTCTCGGCAATCGCGGAAAACAGTCAGGTTTATTTTTTCATTATCAGTGGCGCAGAAGGTTATTTTATAATCGTTAAGATATTCAATGGAATAAGGCTTCCTGATAATCTTTATTTTCTTTTTCCTTGAAAGTTCAATTAACGGCGTACAGAGTTTTGGGGCAATAACTGTTACGCTTGCATTAAATTCCAAAAGCGATAAAACCTTACGAAGCGCAACGTCTCCTCCTCCGACAACCAGGCAAGGAAATTTCTCTAGATTAATCAGAACCGGGAAATAACCGGGAATTCCGTTTTTGCTCATAAAACTATCGTTCCTTTTCAGAAATTTTGACATTTGATGAGCAAAAACCAAAGAACTAAATTATTTTGTATCCTGGTGTTGCACTATAATTTTGATGTGTAAAATTTCGGGGAAATATTTTATGGCGGTATTATCCCATGCTTGATATAACAGACTAAAATGCAGCCTATCAAGTCAGTATATTTTCATGAATTCTTAAGCCAGTCAAAGGATATTATTATCAACAAGAATTTCTACCAGCGCTGAAGCAAGAAGAATAAGTATCTTAAAACTTCCGTATCTCTCTGTAATTGCGGGAGTAGAGTCAGAGATATAATAGAAAGGACGATTGATCGTTAGGCTTTTTGTTCCGTCAAAAAGGTTCCAGTAAATTGCGCCGCTCAGGAAAAGCCCGCAAGCATTTTCTTCCAATTAAATTTAGAATGTAGTGCGATTGTTATTCCAAGCCCTCTTTCAAGCAATGCGGTTTTATGCCGGAGTGAGTTTATTCTCCACAGCGCTGCCGGATTATTTATCAGAGTGCTTTCCTGAATGCTCAAACCCTCAGTGTAGCCGGATGCAATCGAATAAAGTATTGCGTTACCTATAAAAATTTAATGCTCAATGCTCAATTTTTAATTAAAGAAAGAGTGAAGAATGGCGATTCAATCAGTAAGCTCTTATGTTGTAAACGAAAGATAGAAGATAGTACCTGCCAAGTACATTCGTTCTTACATCTTCAATATAAGAATCAGAAACGTTATGCTGGATATTAGTATTTTGATTAAGAAGGTCGTTTACGGAGGGATCAATTTCCCCATTATCATTGCTCAGCACTTTTAAACCAAGGCTGACATTCCAAAGTAAGATGTTCGGCTTCGAGTTATTGCCCTGTCCGCTGTTATATTGATCATTTAATGAGTTTTGAATAACAAAGCCCTGCCAGAAGCGCCAGTAAAATCTGATCGATGCATTTTCGGTAAAGTAATTATTGTTAATCCCGGTCTCTATTATGCCGCTGTTATTCACAAAGTTATAGCTGCTGAATGAGGAAACAGTAAAATCGACGTTCTCGCTGATGTTACTGCTAAGTACAACACCACCGCCGAAGGTATTTGAATTGGAATAGTTAAAGACATTATTTATGACAGCCGGTGTACGCGTAATGCTTGCATTCAAGCTTAGGTTTAAATTTGATTTTATAAAGTCTACCGGAAAGCCGTAAACAGCGAATGACCGGATATTGAAATATCCGTTTAAATTTTCCGGAAAAATCAATCTTGTCCCCTTATTTAAAAAGATGTTGTTTAGTACTGTTGTATCTTTATCGGCAATTATCGTGTTGTTGCCTATGTAGTTTTGAATTGCTGTACCGCCGAGCATTACAAAAAATGAGTTCCTCATTCCCGGGTTTATCTGGAGGTACCAAATAAAGAGTGAGTGCCTGTAATCCTGGCTTAATCCGGGATTGCCGATACTTAGTTGTGTAGGATTAGAATTATTCAACACGTTTTGAAGCTGATCGATGTCTGGCGGATCGTTATTTGTTAAATATGAAACCCGCAGATTATTACGCCGTGAAATAAAATATCTCAAAAAGAATGAAGGCAGCAGCGATCGGTATGACCTTTACATGAATCCTTGTTCCGGGAATGTTTGCGCATAAATTTACAGTTAGAATAAGTAAAAGAAATTTTCTCATAAAACTTTCTCAAAATTCTTCCTTTTAGTTACAAATTTATGATTTAAGGTTTAATTGAAATAAGTGGAATAAGGAAATCAGATAGGATAGAGAAGGTTGAAACCAAACCCAACATTTAAAAAGATATTATTTCCTTCCCCTGTAAACTGTATGGAATCCGATGAAGCTTCAATATCAATCTCAGTATTTTTGACTTGGGTGAAGACAGCAACCGCTAGATATGCCGATATAATAAATTTAGGCTATATTTTCATTTTGAGATTTATAGATCGTTTTTAGTGATTACCCCGCTGCTAAAATAATCTTAAATAAGATAGAGAGAAATATTCTCCCGTATCGATCTGATTTTGTACTGGGCTAAAATGTTCCATATCTAGAGAAAATATCCTAAAAAATGAATAGTTCCTTTTGAATTGGATATTAAAAAACTTTGGAGTATAAGTCTTGCCATAACCTACCTGCAGGTTTTTAACCCGACTAGATTCCATAATTTTACTCATGGCTTTAAATTTTTCTTAGAATGGTAACCTACTGTAGAAACTTTCAATTTTTAGACAAAATCTGAGTAAGAAGGATTTAGAATTTGATTCATTAAGAATGAGATCAGAATGATTTTCAGGTTTCATAGAATTACAAGAAAGAATTTCTATCAGTTAAAGATGATATTTTGCATTTTACCTATCATTTTTAGTAAAATATTGCTATTTTTAATTTGCATTTTTGTTGTAATAAAAATATATTTGTTGCTCATTTATAAAACCGGGCGGACGCCGGAGTTGGAGAGCCGGGGCGGACTGTAAATCCGTTGGCTGACGCCTTTGGGGGTTCGAATCCCTCGCCGCCCACTTATAGGAGTGTTTTTATAACTGACGACTTAAGGGAATATCAAGACAAATTAAAATATAGTTCCCTTATTTTTTTGTGCATTTCGAAATATAGGAAAATTCTGAGATAATTCAATTATAAAGAATGAAAGTCGGTTCAGAAAGAATTGAAAGATATGCGGGAGTAACTCAGTTTCAGCCAGAGGCTGATTCGCCTCTGGCGAAGGCTAGAGTCGTTCCAGGTAGTAGAGAATGTAAGCGGATTCTTTAAAAAGTTCTAAAAGATATTTAATATCAATTTAGGAAGAATTGAAAAAGATATGCGGGAGTAACTCAGTTGGCTAGAGTCACAGCCTTCCAAGCTGTTGGTCGCGGGTTCGAGTCCCGTCTCCCGCTCTAGGTTAAGCTGATGTAGCTCAGTTGGTAGAGCACATCCTTGGTAAGGATGAGGTCACCGGTTCAATCCCGGTCATCAGCTCAAAAGAAAAATTGAACATAAAATAAAATTACCATGAGAGAAATAATAACTTTAGAATGCACAGAGTGTAAAAGAAGAAATTACACTACAACAAAGAATAAAAGGCTTCACCCAAACCGTGCGGAATACAAAAAATATTGCCGCTGGGATCGGAAGCATACTATTCATAAAGAAACGAAATAATAACAGATACGTCAGTAGCTCAATTGGCAGAGTAGCGGTCTCCAAAACCGCCGGTTGGGGGTTCGAGTCCCTCCTGACGTGCAGAGATTGAAATTAATATTGTACTTGTTGGTATAAAAAGAGAAAAAGAAAATACGTCAGCAGCAAAATTAGCAGAGTAGCGATCTCCAAATCCCGAAAGCTTTCGGGATGGGGGTTCGAATCCCTCCTGACGTGTTAAGACGAAAACTAGAGAAGCATTTATGAAAGAAAAAATAATCGCCTTTTTCGAAGATGTAGTCAAGGAAATGAAAAAAGTAACCTGGCCGACTATGGAAGAACTGAAAGAATCCACCACTGTTGTTATTGTTTCTTGCCTTATGCTGGCGGCTTTTACTTACGTGATAGACATGATAATCACACAAATTTTTAAAGGAATATTTTAAATTAATGTCTGAATCTGAATTAAAGTGGTACGTAGTTAGAACTTTCTCCGGTCATGAGAACAAGGTAAAAAGTCTCATCGATGCAGAACTCGTTGATAATGAAAGATTGCGGGCAAAAATCATGGACGTTCTTGTACCTACAGAAAAAGTCTTCGAGGTTAAGGACGGCAAGAAGAAAAGTAAAACTAAAAACTTTTTTCCCGGTTACATTTTAGTTCAAGCTGACCTTGACAATCAGGTAAAAGATTTCATTCTCAACACACCTTCGGTTATGGGATTTCTCGGAACTAAAACCAATCCAAATCCTTTACAGCCTGAAGAGGTGAAAAGAATTGTCGGTAGAATTACTCAAGATGAATCCACAGAGAGGATGGAAACAATTTTCAGAAGCGGCGACATTGTAAAAATTATTGATGGCCCATTCAATAACTTCTCGGGCACCGTTCAGGAAGTTAACGAAGAAAAGATGAAGATTAAGGTTATGGTTTCAATCTTTGGAAGAAAAACTCCGGTAGAAATCGATTTTGTTCAAGCGGAATTAGAAAAATAATAAAGTATTTATTCCTATAGGAAAGAATTATGGCTAAAAAGATAACAGGATATATCAAATTACAAATCCCAGCAGGTAAAGCAAATCCGTCGCCGCCGGTTGGTCCGGCTTTAGGTCAAAAAGGCGTTAATATAATGGAGTTCTGCAAGCAGTTCAACGCAAGAACTAATGATAAAGAAGGCTTGATAATTCCTGTGGTAATCACGGTTTTTTCAGATAAGTCTTTTACATTTATTACAAAGACACCACCTGCTGCAGAGCTTCTAAAGAAAGCTGCCAAAGTTGAAAAAGGCTCGGCTGAACCTCATCGTAACAAGGTTGCAAAAGTTTCCAAAGCTCAGGTTAAAGAAATTGCACAACTTAAGATGCCGGATTTAAATGCATTTGATATTGAACATGCATCGAGCATGGTAGCCGGTACTGCAAGAAGTATGGGAATTACGGTAGAAGATTAATCCCGGAATTAAAAGAGAAAGTATTGAAGGAATAGACAAATGCAAAAGTCTAAAAGAAATAAAGAAATTGTAAAGGCTTTCGACAAGTCAAAAGAATACACCGTCGAAGAAGCTATTAAGATTCTAAAGGGACAATCAAAAGTAAAATTTGTAGAGACTCTTGATTGCGCAATAAGATTAGGTGTCGATCCTCGCCATGCAGATCAGATGGTTCGCGGAACAGTATCGCTTCCTAATGGAACCGGAAAGACTGTTAGAGTTTTGGTTATTGGCAAAGGCTCGAAAGCCCAGGAAGCGCTTGATGCCGGTGCCGATTATGCAGGCTTCGAAGAATATCTTGAAAAGATTAAAGGCGGCTGGGCGGACATCGATGTTATTATAGCAACGCCTGATACAATGGGCGAGCTTGGTAAACTTGGACGCGTGCTTGGTCCAAAAGGCTTGATGCCCAATCCCAAAAGCGGTACGGTAACAATGGATGTTGCCAAAGCTGTTAAAGAAGTGAAAGCAGGCAAGATTGAATTTCGCGTTGAGAAAGCCGGCATCGTTCATACTTCTTTAGGAAAATTAAACTTTGAAGTTGATAAGCTTGCTGAAAACACAAGAGCCTTTTTAAATACAATTGTGAAATTGAAACCTGCTTCGTCTAAAGGACAATATGTTAAGAGCCTTTATCTTTCCAGTACGATGGGTCCCGGGCTTAAGATTACTAAAGACGAAGTAGCGGTATATTAAGAAATTACGCACTCATACACATCCCGAAATTTTTCGGGTAAAAAATGCTTCAAGTTCCGGATAGCGGGGCTAAAAAAATAAAACCTTGTATGGGAGAAAAATGAATAAAAACGGAAAAGCAGATATCATCTCCGAAGTAAAGGAGATGGTTGAAAATTCGTCTGCAATTTATCTTACAGATTATACCGGGATAAACGTAGCTGACATCAGCGAAATCCGGAATAATTTCCGGAAAGAAGGCGTTAAGTATAAGGTAATAAAAAATACTTTATTCAAGCGCGCGATAAATGAAACCGGAAAGTATGATAAGCTTGCAGACCATCTTGTCGGCATGACGGGTTATGTTTTTGCTTCTGATAACCCTGTTGCACCGGCAAAGATCATCAAAAAGTATTTTGATGATAAGCAGAAGCTTGCATTAAAAGCTTGTTACATCGAAGACCAATATTATGCCGGCGATCAGCTTGCACTGTTGGCTTCGCTTCCTTCTAAAAAGGAAATTGTTGCAGGCATATTAGGCAGCTTGAATTCACCAGCGTCGGGAATTGTCGGCGCACTAAATGCTGTTATGAGAGATCTTGTCAGCGTTATCGACGAGATTGCTAAGAAGAAAGCAGCATAATAATTTTTAATAGAAAAATTTTTTAGGAGAAAAATAAAATGTCAGAAAAAGTAACTGAATTGGTAGAGAAAATAAAAGGACTTTCTCTTGTAGAAGCATCCGAGTTAAAGAAAGCATTAGAAGATGAGTTCGGCGTAACTGCGGCAGCACCAGTAGTAGTAGCTGGCGGTGCACCGGCAGCAGGCGCGGCAGCACCGGCTGAAGAGAAGACAGAATTTGATGTTATTCTAAAAGCCGCCGGCGAAAAGAAGATTAACGTTATCAAAGTCGTCAGAGCTCATACCGGCTTAGGCTTAAAGGAAGCTAAAGACCTTGTAGACGGCGCTCCGAAGACGGTTAAAGAGGCTATCTCCAAAGACGAAGCTGAAAAGCTTAAGAAAGAATTTGAAGAAGCAGGCGCTACTGTAGAAATAAAATAATCTTTGATTTAAAGATGATTATAAAAAGTGGTCCCGGTTACCATCGGGATCGCTTTTTATTCTTACCGGATTGGTAAGAAGGTTCTGGTTTCGTTGTTTTGTGTTAGGTAAGAAAAGAAAAAGTAAATTAACCCGGAGGTTAAATTGGAAAATAATAATAGAATTTCCTTTAGCAGAATTCCTTCAGTGGTCGAAGCTCCAGATTTGTTGGACATTCAGACTGCCGCTTTCGAGGAATTCATTCAGTTAAAAACTCCACCCAATAAAAGAGATAACAAAGGACTTCAGCAGGTCTTTACGACCAATTTCCCTATTTTCGATAATAAGGAAAACTACAGGCTGGATTATATTGAATATTACATCGAGAAGCCGCGCTTCAGTGTACATGAATGCCTTGAAAGAGGTTTGACTTTTGCAGCGCCTTTGAAAGGAAAGCTTCGTCTGTCTACAAAAGATCCTGAAACTCAAGAATTTGTCAACAGCGTTGAACAGGAAGTTTACCTCGGCAATCTTCCTTTTATGACTGAAAAAGGAACGTTTATTATTAACGGTGCAGAGAGAGTTGTCGTCTCTCAATTGCACAGATCACCAGGCGTTGCATTTGCACAGACAGTGCATCCAAATGGCACGCCAATTTATTCTGCAAGAATAATCCCGCTACGGGGCTCATGGGTAGAATTCGCCACCGACATCAACTACGTTATGTATGTTTATATCGACCGAAGAAAGAAATTTCCGGCTACGACTCTATTGCGCGCTCTTGGATATGCTTCCGATGAGCAGATATTAAATCTTTTCGACCTGGTTGAGGAAGTAACTGTTAAAAAAGTAAAGATAGAAACTTTTGTCGGCAGAACAATTGCCAGCGATGTTTTCGATATGTCTACCGGTGAAATATTTTTAACAAGAGACAGTGTTCTTTCAGAAGAAGATATTGAAAGACTAAAAGAAGCAGATGTTGAAAAACTGAAGTTTATCAGTTCTTCAACATCTGCAGACATGGACTTGATTGTTAATACCTTGCGTAAGGATACTTCAAGCACTAAGGAAGAAGCGCTCTTTTCTATTTATCGCCAATTGCGTTCGGGTGAAGCTCCGGATCTTGAAACAGCGCATGGATTGATCGACAAGCTTTTCTTTAATGATAAAAGATATGACCTCGGTGAAGTTGGTCGTCATAGAATGAATGATAAATTAAAGCTTAGTATTGCCGAAAATGTTACTGTCCTTACCGTTGAAGATATTATTGAAATTATGAAGTACATCATCAAGCTTCGAAACGGGCAGGAAGCTGTTGATGATATTGATCATTTAGGAAACAGAAGAATCAGAACGGTCGGCGAGCAGCTTGGACAGCAGTTCAACGTGGGTATGTCGCGTATGGCTCGTACAATCAAAGAACGAATGAATATGCGCGATACCGAAAGCTTTACGCCGCAGGATCTAGTAAATGCAAGAACCATCAGCAGCGTTATAAATGCATTTTTCGGCACCAATCAGCTTTCACAGTTTATGGATCAAACAAATCCGCTGGCAGAGCTTACACATAAAAGAAGAATGTCGGCATTAGGTCCTGGTGGTTTAACAAGAGAAAGAGCAGGATTTGAAGTACGCGATGTTCACTATACACACTATGGACGTTTGTGCCCGATTGAAACCCCGGAAGGTCCGAACATCGGTCTTATTTCTTCGTTGACGATTTTCGCCCGTGTTAATCGTTACGGATTTTTAGAGACGCCTTATCGCAAAGTTGAACGCGGCAAAGTAACTGAACAGGTTGAATTCTTAACTGCCGAGCAGGAAGACTTATTTACTATTGCTCAGGCAAATGCTCAATTAACCGAGCAGGGAAAGTTTGTTCAGGATAGAGTAAAGTCCAGGTTCAAAGGTGAATTCCCGATTATTACGCCCGATCATATCCAATACATGGATGTTGCGCCTGCACAGATTGTAAGCGCTGCCGCGGCATTGATTCCGTTCCTTGAACACGATGATGCCAACAGAGCCTTGATGGGCTCTAACATGCAGCGCCAGGCTGTTCCTTTGCTTAGACCCGAAGCTCCGATTGTCGGTACAGGTCTTGAAGGAAAGGTTGCGACAAACTCCAGGGCAGTAATCGTTGCGGAAGACAACGGCGTTATCGAAAGCGTTGATGCAAACTTGATAGTTGTTAAATATGATATTAGCCCGAACAGCATTGAAGCCCTTACAAGCTTTAACGATGTTCGAAGGACAACTTACAGATTAACGAAATTTCACGGCACCAACCAGGAAACTTCCGTTAACCAGAGACCGATTGTTAAGCAAGGTCAAAGAGTTTCAAAAGGTGAAGTGCTTGCTGACGGCTGCTCGACGGACGATGGCGAACTTGCGCTTGGAAGAAATGTTCTTGTGGCATTTATGCCGTGGCGCGGCTACAACTTTGAAGACGCTATCATTATCAGCGAAAAAGTTGTAAGCGAGGATGTTTACACTTCAATTCATATTGAAGAATTTGAATTGCAGGTAAGAGAAACAAAGCGCGGCGAAGAAGAACTTACGCGCGAGATTCCGAATGTAAGCGAAGAGGCTGTTAAGAACCTTGACGAGAACGGAATAATCCGCGAAGGCGCTGAGGTAAAAGAAGGAGACATCCTTATCGGAAAGATTACACCTAAAGGTGAAACCGATCCTACGCCGGAAGAAAAACTTTTGCGTGCAATATTCGGAGATAAAGCCGGAGATGTAAAAGATGCCTCGTTGAAGGCACCTCCCGGAATCAAAGGCGTAGTAATTAAGACAAGGCTTTTCAGCCGCAAGAAGAGAGATACTGAAGCAAAGCGCCAGGAAAAGAAACAGATGGATGCTCTCGAAACTCAGCATAAGCAGAACCAGACAGGGCATTACGAAAGACTCGTTCAGAAATTAACGAAAATTTGTGAAGGTGAAACTACTACCGGTATTCGCGATCTCGACGGCAGCGTCGTACTTCGAAGCGGAACGGCGATTAAGGAATCAGCTTTCTCTTCAATGGAAGATGTAACCAAGCTAGATTATACCCTTGATTGGTTTGATACTAAGAGAACGAATAATCTAATAAAGACTCTTTACAAAAATTACTTTGATATACTTTCAGACATTGAAGAAGATTATAAGAGAGAGAAGATCAAAATTTCCAGCGGCGACGAGCTACCTCCGGGAATTGTTCAGCTTGCAAAAGTTTATGTTGCAAAAAAGAGAAAGCTTTCTGTTGGCGATAAGATGGCTGGACGCCACGGTAATAAAGGTGTTGTTGCCAAGATTGTACCTGTTGAAGATATGCCGTTTATGCCTGATGGAACACCGGTCGATATAGTTTTGAATCCGCTTGGTGTGCCTTCACGTATGAATCTCGGTCAGCTTTATGAAACTGCGCTTGGCTGGGCTGGTAAGAAGCTGGGCGTAAGGTTTGCGACCCCGATATTCGACGGTGCAAAGATGGAAGATGTGGATAAGTGGCTTGAGAAAGCAGGTCTGGAAAAGGGAAGCAAGACCGAGTTGTACGATGGTCGCTCCGGCGACAAGTTTCATCAAAAGGTAACTTGCGGATTCATTTACATGCTGAAATTAAGCCACCTTGTAGATGATAAAATCCATGCAAGGTCGATCGGACCTTACTCTTTAATTACCCAGCAGCCGCTTGGAGGCAAAGCGCAGTTCGGCGGTCAAAGGTTTGGAGAAATGGAGGTGTGGGCCCTGGAAGGCTATGGCGCAGCTAATATTCTCCAGGAAATTCTTACGGTTAAAAGCGACGATGTTGCCGGTAGAGCAAAAGTATATGAAGCAGTAGTTAAAGGTGAAAACTTGCAGGAACCAAATATTCCTGAATCGTTCAATGTGTTGATTAAGGAGCTTCAAGGTTTGGGGCTTGATATAAAAATTAATTAACACGATTGAAGTAACTCCAGGCTGCTTTATAAGGCAGATAAAATCCGGGATGATTTTTCACTAAGATTTTAGGAGATGTAAAAATGCCATTAAGAGTTCAAGAAAATGCAATGCGTGATATTAACAGTATCAGGATTGGCTTAGC
>JAJYIL010000040.1 GCA_021790055.1 Bacteroidota bacterium | reverse complement strand
AATTAAAAAGCCTCATGAGAGTATCAAGAGCAGTTTCGGCGCTTTTAATTATATGAGGAACCAGGTAAGCCTGCTGAGGCTTGTATATTACTTTAAAATGCCTGCTGTCTTTTTCCAACCACCCCGACTGAGCCCTTATGGTTATGGAAAGAATAAGAAAAACAAAAAATAAACAGTAAAGATTTTTTCTAACTATCAACAGCCGAGAAGATTTTTTGGAAAAACATTACTAATATCGGGAATAAATATCCGACAAAAGAATATTTCTTCCAAATCCTTTTAAGATAAACTTTCGATTTAAGCCGGCAAATTTGTTTGTGTGTAAAGCAAAGAGCTTAGTGCATAGAGCAAAGAGTGATTGACGATGTGCCATTTGCGAATTATTTAGCAAGCTTCATAATAATTAAAAGTGAGCTAATTGAAATAATCGTCCACAAAATTACTCAGTATACCAGAGGCATCGAGACAAGCTTCCCAAAAGAAATTCATCTCTATTAATTAACTTACTTTTCGAGCTGATTACCGCTGCAAGCTCATTTGAAATAAATTTAGAATAATGAATATCTTTACTCTTGATCTTACCCTCAACTATTCCGAGATCGATTTCACCTTTTGATAGCGCCTCAGCAACTTGTTCCGAATTACCGTTAAGAAGAGTCAGATTGACATCCTTAAATTTTTTATGGAATCTGGAAAGCACCGGTGGGATTACGTATTGAGCTATTGTAGTGCTGGCTCCAAGTCTAAAAGAACCTGTCGGATTTTTTTTTGAATGAATTTAAATCGTCTTCCAGCCTTAGCTGAAGACCAAATAGCTTCTCGGCATATTCGAGTAAGACCAAATCCTCATCCGTCAGATATATCCTATTGCCTATGCGGCTGAATAATCTTGAACCAAGTTCGTTTTCCAGCTCGTGGATATTTTTTGTTATTGCAGGCTGCGTAATGAACAACCCGTTAGCTGCTTTTGTGAAGCATAAATTTTTTGCTACCTAGCGAATGACTTTTAAACTGAAGCTTTCCCTAAAGAGATAAGAGCTGTAAAGCAAGTAATTAGAGAATAGCTACAAGCATACTATAATTATTCTAATCGGTTACCGGTTGAAAAATGTTTTTTAACGAATTCAAGATTAATTCGCTTGCAGTTTTTAATTCATAATTATCCATGTCGCCTTTATATCTAACGCCTTCCAGAAACAGCCCGGAAGGCGGTGCTGTTAGTTTAGCCGGTAAATCGGATTTGCCTTGTAAAAAGAATTTCAATTCATCCTTAGTCATTTTACCTCGCCCGATTTCAACAAGCACGCCAACCATCCTTCTTACCATTTTCCAGAGGAAATGCGAACCGGAAATTCTTATTAGAATCAAGCTGCCTTCCTCTTTCATCCTTACCTCTTCAATTAGAACTTTAGTCGATTTTTCTTCCTTATCCTCATCTGCAAAAGAAGAAAAGTCATGCATTCCCGTAAATTCTTTTGAGGCGCTTTGCATAGAATCGAAATCGAGCTTATCTTTTATCCACCAAACATGGTTTTTCTCGAATGCGGTTCTTCTCCTTGAAATTTGATAAATGTAGCTTCTCGATATTGCATCATGCCTTGCATGAAATTTAGGATTAGCTTTTTGGACTTCAAGTAAATTTATATCGTGAGGAAGAAGGTCGTTGAATTTCAATTTTATAATTTCCGGAGCCAGCATTGTCTTTACTTCAAGATGGGCAACCTGGCAGATTGCATGAACGCCGCTGTCAGTTCTGCCGGAGCCTTGAATGTCAATCTTAGAATCTTTAAATATTTCTTCGGCGGCATTGATCAAGGTTCCCTGAATTGTTTTTGCATTATTCTGCTTTTGCCAGCCGCTGTAGCGTGTGCCTTCGTATTCTATGTATAATTTATATCTTGCCAAATATTTCCTTTTACAAAAAAGTTTTTAATCGCTTAGAGCTTGAAATCCGATTTGGCGCTTAGTCTTTTCTTGTTCAGAAATAAGTTCTTTGATTGCTTCGAAGACAGGTTGTATTTGTTCTTCATGTTCTTTGAACTTTTCTTTTGTTTCGCGTATGAGCTTCTTAAGTCGGCGGCTTAATACTTTGCTGCTTTGCAAAAATTTCCTTAATTGAACAAAGGCTCTCATAATGGCAATATTCACTTGAATTGCTCTCTTAATTGAAACATAAAATCCATTGGGAAACGTACTATGTTTCTCTTTACGGATTGTATAAGTACTTTCGTTTGTACACCATACGGGGCTCAGCCAGATCCGAATCAAGCATAACCTTTCCTTTTCTAATTAAAAAGATCTTGCCTGTTATTCTTTCTACCGGGACTTTTATTTCCATATTACACCCGTTTATTATTTAAAACTATTTTAGAGAAATCTCTTCTTCGGCATAGTCGTCCGGCGTTTCGCATACCCGAATTTTCACCTTGTGAATATTGGAAGGAAGATTTGCCTTTTTAATTTCGTCTAAGAAAAATCTTGTAATATTTTCGACCGTAGAATAGAAATCAACAGACACTTTTTTTGAATTCATCTTTTCGAGAAATTCCACCACTACCCTGTCATCTTTGTGAACAAGGAAAGCATGGTCCATTTTCTCAACCAGCGGCTCGATTGCGTCCTTCAAAAGATAATAATCCATCACCATTCCGTTTTCTAAAACGTCGCCTTCAATCTCAACAAGCATCTTGTAAGAATGCCCGTGGATATTCTTGCATTTACCAAAGTGGTCGGGAAGACGGTGTCCCATCTCCCAGTTAAATTCTTTTGCAATTTTCATTTTATTATACGCCTCGTATTGTTGGTTCCCAAATAAACTTGTGCATCTGAAGCTGGAACCTGACATCAAGCTTATCTTTTAAAATCCAATTTACCAGTGTAACCGGTTCAAGCTTCCCGAATACAGTTGAAAAAAGCACGCTGCACTTTTTAGTAAGATTATACTTTTCCAAAATCTCCTTTGACCAATTATAATCTTCCGTGCTTCCGATTACAAATTTTACCTCGTCGCTTTGTTTCAAATCGTCGATGTTCGTGTAAAGATTTTTCTTCATCATGCCGCTTGAAGGGCATTTCAGATCCATAATAATTTTTACCCTCCTGTCAACATCCTTTATTGGGAGACTTCCGCCGGTTTCAAGAAGTACCTCGAATCCGTTGTTGCAGAGTCTCTTCATCAAACCAATACACTCTTTTTGGAAAAGCGGTTCGCCGCCGGTAACCTCAACTAAATTGCATTCATATTTTTTTACCTCGGAAAGAATATCTTCGATGCCCATATCTATGCCTTCATAAAAGGCATGTTCGGTATCGCAATAGGTGCATCTCAGGTTGCAGTATGTAAGGCGTATAAATACGCACGGCAATCCGGCTTTGGAGCTTTCACCCTGGATTGAGTAATAAATTTCGTTTACCTTAATCATATTCAAGTCAAATTTATAAACAACGGGTCGATAGATTCAATTTAACTCATAAAATTACTAAAGATAGATTTGACATCAAATACTGCATTGTCTATATTTGTTTCTATTTTTTTATAATGTTTAAAGGATTCTTAGGTTATGGCAAGTCATAAATCGGCAAAGAAAAGAATACGTACGAATACGAGGAAGCGAGTAGTGAATAAGATGACCGATTCGAAGATCAAAACTGCAGTTAAGAAGGCTCTTTCTGAAAAGGACAAAGAACAAGCTGAAAAATTATATAAAGAAGCAGTAGCCATTCTGGATAGAAGCACAACAAAAGGTAAAATTCATCTGAATACTGCTTCAAGAAAGAAAGCTGCTTTAACCAAACACCTGAACAACATTTCTGCGGCTAAGTAGTTTCTTAATCTAACTTACCTTGTGTCACTTTAGGCTCTTCAATTTTGAAGAGCCTTTTTATTTTTCTTTTAGTTCTTCAATGGCATCAATGCCTTCAGGCATTGGAAGGTAAAACCTGACTGGCTGGATAGAACCGTCGCGCTTAAAAATTTTATCAACCTGTTTTTTAATTATTACACTATGCTCGATGTAAACATCATCTTCGATAAAAGAACCGAAGATGTAGCTTGTTCCTTTAATTAAAACGTTACTGCCGATACGCAGTGGAAACTCATCGCTGCCGGTCATATTAACGCTGGATTCAATCCTTGTCCCGTCGCTGATGACAATGTTACCTTTAATAATATCACCGGATAGAATTTCTACCCTATTACCAATCTCCAACGTCTGACCCGGAAAGCATGAGAGATAAACGTTCTGTCTTATAATTACGTCTTCACCGAACTTTACGTTACCATCGACAAAAACATTCTTCTCCAAATCAAGATTATAGTTTAGTTTTACTCCTTTACCGATGTGTACGCCTTTTCCGATGCTAATATCAAGCGGGATATTCCTCCTGTCCATTTCAATTATCTCATCACCAACAGAATCATCTATAAAAAAATCATCCGGGTCGTCAATTGCAATTATGTCTTTCAGCCTGTCATAAGCTTTCTTGCGCGCAACGCCTTCCATTTCTAGAAGAACCGACTTGTTGTTAAAGCCCATCAATACATCTTGGTCTTTAGGACTTACGGCAGTAACCGAATATCCATTCTTATTGAACAACGCAATTAAATCAGTAATATAAATTTCATTTTGAACATTATCGCTTGAAATAGAATGAACAAGCTCCGCAAGCTTTTTATATTTGAATGCATACACTCCGGAGTTGAATTCCTTATTTCCAACTAGCTCTTGTTTCGAATACGAGTAAGTTCTGCCGTTGTATTTTACTTTGTATGGCTTATCATCGGCAAGAGATTGGATGTCCTTATTTTCCATTATCTCGATTACTCTTCCGGAATCATTCCCTGACAAGCTGCCACTGTCGTCAAACTCTTTAACGCGAATAATTCTTCCGTAAGCATTATCTTTAGTCTTTCCTTCAAATATACCTGTCAACACCATCATATCGCTGCCGGATTTTTTGAAATCCTCTCTAAATTTTTTAATAGTTGGGGCATCAATTAATCCCATATCGCCGGGTAGAACGTAAACTGTTCCGTCGAATTTTTTCCTATCGACTTTTTCAAGCGCAACCTGCACAGCATGCCCGGTTCCATTCTGTTCTTTCTGGTATGCGAATGCGGTCGATTCTCTTTTGCCAAGAACCTGAACGACATCCTTTGCTTTTATGCCTACAACAACGATAATGTTCATTTTCTTGAGGCTATTTCGACATGCATAGTATACGCGCTCAACAGTGGGGACGCCCCAAATTTTATGAAGCATTTTCGATTTCTGCGATTTAATCCTTTTGCCATGCCCGGCAGCTAGGATTATTGCCACTTCATTTACGTCGTTGTTTAGAGGAGAAGAATTGCCATCTACAACATTTAAAATTTCTTTTACTTCATTTGAATCCATAAATCACTCACTTGAATTTCAATTGCAAAACAAATTTAGTTAAAATGAAAACTCTTAGTATTATGGGAGCTTACTATTTGTTCACCTTCGCTTCTGTTGAAATAAAATGCCGTAGATAATGTTGAGATTAAAAATGCAAACAATATTGAAAGTACAGGTGAATCTATAAAACCAGCCGTTAAAGCCGATAAAACCAAAGCTGCAAACCCTAAAAGACTTCCGAAAGTAACATCCTTAAGTATCCTATTTGCAGGCGAGCCCTTTAAATATTTTAAGGCAATAACCATAAACATAAAAATAATTGCAAGGAAAGATAACTCTCCAAGTATTCCGCTTTCAAAATAAACCTGAATAAAATCATTGTGCCAGCTTCCAATGCCTTTATCTGCGAGTAAATTTGTGTAGGGAAAAATATCATGAAAAGTTCGGGGTCCGAAGCCAAGCAGCGGATGAACAAATGCAAGATCGACGGCTCCTTTTAGAATAATGTTCCTGTCTGAAAGAGTCGTCGGGTTATCAACCCTGTTTGTAATTTCTTTTTTATTCATTTCAAATGAAGAGAGAGAAATGAGAACAGTTAGTACTGCAATTACAATTGCCGGCTTGATTTTTATCTTCTTAAAAAATAACCCGGCAATAAAAAGCAGCCCGGCAATAAAAATGTTTGTCCTGCCCATTGAAGTAACGACACCCGCTAAAATCAAAGCCATACCGATTGACCGCGCCTGCCATGCATATTTCCTTTCTTCTTTAAATGGAAGAGCGATATACAATCCAAGTGAAGTAATTAAATAAGAAGAAAAGGTTGCGTAGCCTGAAGAAAAAGATTGAGCCCTTTCAACCAGCTTTAAATTGAATAGAACCAAACCGATTATCGAAATTGCGATAGCGGAGATTATGAAAATGTAGACTATCTTTTCCAGTTTGTCTTTTCTCATAGCTTTAAGGTAAAAGCTGAATGCAAAAAAGCTGAAATAGAATAATGCGTCTTTATAATATGACTGAACGCTGTCGGAAGGGAACTGCGAAAGCACAATCGATAAAATTCTAACGGCGCCGAAGATTAAAATCAGTAAGGTGAAGATGTCGAATGCTTTCTTTTTATTCTCGATGCTTTCGAAAAGCCAGAGAATTGAAAGAAGCCCGGCAAACAACTGCAGTAGAAATAAAGAAAGCATCATGCTGCAAACTGTAGCAGCAGAAAGAAAGAACGGAATTCGAACATCAAACCTGGTTGAGATAGAATTGTTTTGATCTGTCAAGTTAGTCCCTAAATTGCATTTCGTAAAATTTTCGGTATAAGCCGCCGGCATCTTGAATAAGCTCATCGTGCGTGCCGGTTTGGATAATGTTTCCTTTATCGAGTACTAAAATCCTTGAGGCATTTCTAATCGTGCTTAACCGGTGAGCAATTACAAACGTCGTTCTATTCACCATCATGCGTTCAATTGCTTCCTGAACGAGCAGTTCCGACTCATTATCAAGCGCAGAAGTTGCTTCATCAAAAATCATTATCTCGGGATTTTTTAGTATTGCTCTTGCAATTGAAATCCTTTGCCGCTGTCCGCCGGAAAGCTTTAAGCCTCTCTCGCCTATAACAGTGTCATAACCTTCCTGTAATTCCATTATGAAGTTATGTGCGTTAGCTGCCTTTGCTGCCTCAATAATTTTTTCCTCCGGATAATCTCCTAAACCGTAGGCGATGTTACTCTTAATAGATTCATTAAATAGAATGGTCTCTTGAGTAACAATGCCCATCAGCGAGCGCAAATCCTGTATCTTAATATTTTTTGTATCCTGTCCGTCGATTAAAATTCTACCTGCAGAGGGGTCGTAGAAGCGCGGTATTAAATCTACAAGCGTAGACTTGCCGCCGCCGCTCGGACCGACGAGCGCAAGTATCTCGCCCTTCTTTACAGAAAAATTTATATCGCTTAATACCGTCTCTTCTCCGTCATCATAGTGAAAATAGAGATGGTCAAAGTTAATTTCATGCCGGAAGTAATTTATGCCGGTTGCACCGGGCGAATCGACTATTGCCGGCTTTGTTTCGAGTATCTCGAAAATTCTGTCTGCCGCAGCGCTTGATTCCTGGATGCGGTTATTTACCTGGCTTAATTCTTTTATCGGCGGCATCGTTTGGAATATTGCCAGAAGCAGCGTTATAAACTCGGCTGCATTCAAACCCTCGTGCCGAAGAACCAAGACACCACCGTAATAAATAATTACGGCTCCAACTATCACGCTCAAAATTTCCGTAACCGGCGATGAAGCATTCCTAATACGGGTAATCTTCAGCATAAGCCTGAAAAAGTTGTTTGTTTCTTTCTTAAATTTTTTGTTCTCATAATCTTCCATACCGAAGGCTTTGACAATTTTTACACCGGAAATTGTTTCCTGAAGAATGCTTGTTATGTCAGCCATTTTAGCCTGTATAATAGAGCTCTGTTTCCTAAGCTTCACACCAATCCATGATATAATAAGCATTGAAAATGGAAGTACGATAAATGCAAGCAGTGTTAGCTTCCAACTAATGCTGAGAGCAATCCCTACGAATACAAGAATTGTCAACGGCTCACGGATCATGTTTAAGAATGTGGCTGAGATGGCGGCTTGTACAACGTTGACATCATTGGTAATGCGGGAGATTAAATTTCCAACTCGCTCCTGCTTAAAATAACTCATCGGGAGTTGATGAAGATGCTCATAAGCGCGATCGCGAAAGTCCTTCGTCGAACCCTGGTCGACATACGAAAGAAAATATGCTTGGAGATAGCCAAAAATATTTTTTAAAACGAAAGTTGATAAAACCAGGAGGCATATTTTGAAGAGCGCATCTACTTTGCTTCTGCCGAAGACAAATCTGTTAAAAGCGTTTGTTATATCCTTTTCAAATTGAATTATCCACTCCGGCAGGAAACTTGTAGTATTTTGGACTGCCGGGGTTTGGCTTACTATCTGCTCACTGCTACCGAACAAGGTATTGAGCAGAGGTATAGTAAGGTAAATTGAGGCGCCGTTAAGCAGTGCGAAGAGTACCGTACAGATAACCGAAATTAATAAATGCTTCCAGTAAGGCTTTACAAAATGTAATATCTTTATGTAAGTGCTCATTTAAAATTCTTATTCCTATTTTGAAGTTCCCACATCTTCATGTATGTAAGGAACGTTGTCATCGAATCAATTATTGAAATCATCAGACCGTGAACGCCGTCCTTATACCCGCGGAGCGAAACGAACGAACGCAGGAATGAAGAAATGCCGTGAGAAAGAATAGTTGCACCGGTTATTTTTATTTGGGATTTATATTTCTCTTCTGCCTCAAGCGTCGAGTAATTATTTATCTTCGAAATACTTTTTTCAATTGAATTATAAGTAAAATGAATGACCGGATTTTTCAAATTACCTATTCTTCCTGCTACCTCAAAGCCCTCATGGACAAGCCGGTTGGTAAGCTTCGTCTTCGACTTCCTAAACAGCCTAAGTTGCCTGTCGCTGCCCCAGCCACACGATGTAATATGCTTTCCGATAAAATAATTTTCCCGCGGAATAAAATACCCGTCGAATTGAGAGAAGTCATTCCTTTCAATTTCTTCCTTCAACTTGTTTGAAACCCTTTCATCCGCATCAATGCTCAACACCCAATCATTATTTACAAGGCTTAAGGCATATTCTTTCTGGGCGGCGAAACCATGCCATTCATTAAAGAATGCTTTTCCGGAATAATCTTTTACAATCTCGAGCGTTCTATCTTTGCTTCCGGCGTCAACGACTATGATTTCATCAGCCCAGCAGAGGCTTTTAAGGCAATCTTCTATTAACTGTTCTTCGTCCTTAGTAATTATTGTAACTGAAATTTTTTCCATCGGGTATTTTATTCTTACAACTTCTCACGAACCATAATTCGGAACAGACGGAATATTTCTCAATCCGCAGCCGCCTTTGACCCGTATTATATAAGCCGTCTTGCCGGTTCGATAATTAAAAATATGAATTGCAGAGCTACCGTCAAAGCCGTCGTCAAAAATGAGGAAACTTCCTTTAATAAAAAAATTTTTTACGCCGGCACCGTTCCATGCTTTTGTAATTCGCTTTTCAAATAATGAATACACATACAGCTTCGAAGTGCTTGGATTTGCCGAATGCAGGCTTTGATTTTCCTGCGAGATATCCAGGGTAGAAAAAATCAAGTATTTTCCGTCGTGTGTCCAGGCTGCATAATTTAGGTTTTGGTCTGTCTTTGTAATCAGCTTTGGTAATAACCCGGCGCTCTTTGAGAGATAGATTAAATATTTGGAAGAGTCTTTTATTGCCAATAACCTTTTACCTTTGAGGGAGGTAAATTGATTTGTACTTATAGGAGGTTTAGGGTAGCCTTCCTTTGTAATGTCGTAGGTTTTGGTATTGTCTACAAGCTTTCTTCCGAACTCGCTGAATATTAGAGTTTCCTGGTTGTTAAATGTTGCTACTGTTTTATCGAATGAATTGAAAATGACCTTAAAGGTATTACCTGTATCCCATGCTGTAAAAACTTGAATCCCGTTTCCTATTTTTTGAACAAATATAGCTTTTGAAGAATTAATATTAATCTTGTACAACTTAACATCATTAACAAATGTAAAAACTCCCTGCTTGCCAAAGCCGGCGGCAGTTAAAAAGAAAGCGTGCTTTCTATCAGGCGAATTGGATAGCTCGATGACCTGCTCGTTTTTCGTTGACCAGAACCTCGAAGCTCTTTTATCCTTCGACTGAAACTTGTAGATACCTGCACCGTTATCGGTCATTCCAACAAAGTAAAAATCTCCCGGAACATTTCTAAAGCTTCCGGATGAGCTCGCTCTTTTTTCAGCCTCGTTCGATTTTTTGCTGCTGCATCCTAAAGATAAAAATAATAGCGGGGTAAGAAATAGAATCTTTAATCCGGTTCTAAACATTAAATAAGTCCGCAATTTTGACAAACAAACTTAATATTAGGTTAATGATTTTCATAAAGTACTGCCATAGCGGGCTGTAGATAAACACAAGCAGGATTATCGAGCCGTAAATACCAAGGTTTAAAATCTTTGCGGTAATTTTATTTGGGAACAAGTCAAACAGTATATGTGAGCCGTCCAGCGGCGGAATCGGAAGCAGATTAAATAGGAAAAGAAATACATTCAGAAAGACTCCGTACCAGCAAAAGTTCAATATATAATTTTTAAACTCGTTGTTAATTCCTGCAAGAATTATAAAGCCGGCAAAGAACAGCAATGAAAGAACCAAATTTGAAAACGGACCTGCAAAAGAAACAATAGCATCGTCGCGAAATTGATTTTTGAAATTTGCACGGTTAACCGGGACAGGCTTTGCCCATCCGATAAGTGCAAAACCTGAAGCAAAAGAAGCGAGAGGCATCAGGTAGGTTCCTACTAAATCGGCATGCTTAAAAGGGTTGAGTGTTAGTCTTCCTAAATTTTTTGCCGTGTTGTCGCCAAGCTTTGACGCGGAGAATGCGTGCGCAAACTCGTGGATGCCGAGCGAAATAAAAAATACAGGCAGAAATGTTAAGAATGAAATTAATTTTTCGCTTACGTGGATTGTATTCAAATTATCTAACCTCTTGGGTGAAAATCTCTATGAACTTGTTTTATATATTCTCTATCAATGTGGGTATAAATCTGTGTTGTGGAAATATCCGAATGACCGAGCATTTCCTGCACCGCCCTCAAATCAGCGCCTCCTTCAAGCAGGTGCGTTGCAAATGAATGCCTAAAGGTATGCGGATGAACTTCTTTTTTAATCTCCGCTTCCTTAACATACCTTGAAACGATTTTCCAGACGCCCATTCTCGAAAGCTTTGTTCCTTTTCTATTCAGGAAAAGGAAGCTTCCGCTCTTAATTTTTCTTTCGAGAAGCGGTCGGCTTTTTATCCGGTATTCATTTATCCACTTAATCGCGCTGCTTCCAATCGGGATCAATCTCTCTTTTGAACCCTTGCCGAAGACGCGGATGATTTCTTCGTCAAGAAAGAGATCTGATGTTTTCATATTTATCAATTCGGATTCGCGGACACCACAAGCATAAAAGGTTTCAAGTATGGCTTTATCTCGCAATCCCAACTTATCTTCGACATCCGGCTTTGAGAGAATTGAATCAACTTCGCTAACCGACAAAACCTGCGGAAGATTTTTAGGGATTTTAGGCGGAGGTACTTTTTCTACCGGGTTTGATGTTAGGTAATTATTAGCAAGGAGATACTTGAAAAATCCTTTGACGGAAGAATAATATCTTGCCGCGGACCTGCTGTTCAGTCCCGCTTTATTCAATGCATTGAAGAAAGCAGCCAGATGTTTGTAATCGATTTCCGAAGGATCGGTGATTTTATATTCATCCAGGAAATTAAACAGCGACGAAATGTCATTCTTATATGAGCTCAAGGTATTGTCCGAAAGGTTCTTTTCAAGCTTCAGAACTGTAAGATATTCTTTGAGAAAGACGTTCATTGTTCTTCTTGAATCTCACCGGTTCCTTGTTCCATTTCGTCCTGTTTCGGGTACCGGATTCTTTTGTGGTGCTGCCCTACAAGAATGCTGACGAAGG